>JBEKOW010000044.1:0-20750 GCA_049521375.1 Terriglobales bacterium | reverse complement strand
AATCGTGCGCGTAGTGGAACATGGCGCGCAGCCGGGGGCCGAAGTTATGGTCTACGCGGAGCAATTCCTCGCGCCAGTTGGTGGGCTGGTTGGGCGAGGCGTTGTACAAGGCCGCTCCGGGCACACCGCCGTTGGGTGCGGGGATCAAAGCCAATAAGGCCTGTCCGACGGGGCTCACAGGAACCATGTTGCCGGAAAATGGAAGACCTGCATTCGGGTTGGATACACCATTAATAAAAGCGGGCTGTACAGGGCAATCGGAGCCGGGGCAGAGGTCGCTGAAATCTCCGGTGCGTTCGGTGGCGGAGGGCACAAGGGCATTAAATACTTGTCCCGGGACGCGATCGCGGCGCCACTCCTGCGACCAGAAAAAGAAAGTCTTTTCTTTGCCAGTGTTGTACAAGTTTGGAATGTAGACAGGGCCACCGATGGTGTAACCGAAATCATTCTTCTTGTACGGTGGAACCGTGGACTGGAAATAGTTACGCGCATTGAAAATATCATTGCGCACGAACTCGTAGGCGTCTCCGTGGAAGTGGGCGGTGCCGGACTTGGTCTCGACTTCGACGGTGCCGGAACCGTTGCGCCCGTACTGGGCGCCATAGTTCGAGGTGAGCACGCGGAACTCGCCGATGGCGTCGATGCTGGGATAGATGTTCAGCGTGGTGTTGCTGCCGTTATCCATGTTGTCGCCGCCATCGAGTTCCCAGTTGTTGTACTCGGTGCGGCCTCCATTCATGCTGAAGGCGACGTTGCCGTTGAGACCCTCCGCGCCTTCATCCAATCCGCTTTGGTTATTGACGCCGGGCACCAAAGTGGCCAATTGAGTGAAGTTGCGACCGTTAAGTTCCAACTGTGAAATCTCTTTCCCGGTGACAACGCCTGAGAGTTCCGAGCTCTGCGTTTCTACCTGGGCCACCGACGAGCCCTCGACGTTCACCTCTTCCTTCGCGCCACCAACCTGCAGTTTCACGTCGACCCGTGCTTTGTCGGCTACGCGCAGGGTAAGGCCTTTCGCCTTGTAGGTCTTGAAACCGGGCATCGACACGGTCAAGTTGTAGGAGCCGATCGGCAACGTGGCAAAAAGAAAATCTCCGCTGCCATTGCTGGGAACCGTGCGGTTGATGCCCTGTTCCGGACTGGCGAGGGTCACTTGAGCACCGGAAACTGCCGCTCCGCTGGAATCCGCAACCGTTCCAGTGATGGAGGCTGTATCCTGCGCGATCAATCCGGCGGGAATGCAGATCCAGACGAAAGACAAAATCGAAAACAGCGCGAGGAGACGGTATTTCATAGAGCAGCTCCTTAATCGACCCAGGGGAGACATCTACTGTGGACCCACCGCGGGGGATGAACGATACGCGAGGAATCGTTTTATTAAAACGTATGAATATTGTGCCTTTTGCCATTTTCAGTCAAGCAAAAAATAACTCGATGCAGGTATGCGCGATTACGGGGAGCGACGAGTGGAGTCTCGCACGGACAGTTCGGGGTCTACCTTGCGATGGGACGCCGGCAGGTCATGTTTTTCGAGGATGGCATTCACACCTTCAAGCACCATACCGGCGGCCATTGCACCCATGGCCTCCATCGGCTGACGAATGGTGGTGAGAGGAGGCGTACACAGACTGGAAGCAGCAATATCGTCGAAGCCAATGACGGAGCAGTGTTCGGGAACCCGGAGTCCAGCGCGGGATAGCGCCCGGATGGCGCCGAAGGCCGTCATATCGTCGAACGCCATCAGAGCGGTGAAGGGCCGCTTCGCTTTCAACATCTGTTCGGTCAATTTGTATCCGGTTTCAAAGCTGGAGATTGGGTCTCCGGACTCCGGAAGATCGGCCACCAGCCGTGGATCTAACTCCAGGCCACGCGCCTTCGCGAACGAACGGACTCCCTTCCATCGGGGAGCGCTGTCCGTTAAGGTTTTGGGTCCCCGAATGAAGGCAATCTTGCGATGACCCAGGGAATACAGATGCTCGACGGCGGCGTAGCCTCCGAGTTCGTTGTCGACGATGACGGAGCTGATCGAATCATTTTTCAGTTCACGGCCGATCATCACGGTCGGGATGTTGCTCTTTTCCAGGTCTCCGAGAACGTCGATGTTCACGAACAGCCAGTTGGCCACCACGATCAAGGCTTCAACACGGCGGTCCAGAAGCATTTCCAGATAACGCTCGAAGCGGGTTCGTTCGTTGTGCACGTCGGTCAGGATGGGGAGATATGACGCCTGGTAGAGGGAGCTCTCGATGCCGCGCAGCACTGGTATGCAGAACGGATCGGTCATGTCGAAAACCATGACGCCAATGGTGTGGCTACGCCGGCTTCGAAGGGAGCGGGCGAAAAGATTCGGCCGGTAGCCCAATTTCTTCGCAGTGCTTTCAATCCGTTTCTTAGTAGTATCGGGGATGTAGCGCGCGAGGGGAGCGTTGTTCAGCACGATTGAGACAGTCGTGGAAGAAAAACCACTCTGCTTCGCCACATCGCGAATCGTGACCATACGGTTGACACTCCTATTGCGGCGTATCGAGCGGATGCTTCGCTTTCTCAAAGAATTCGTTCTGCAAGCGCAGGCTATCGTGGTCTTCTTTCACGGCGTGAATCACCTTTTGAATGGCGGCAGTCCAGGCATTCACATCATACTCACCAAGTTCGCGGGTTCCGGTCGAGGCATCTCCCGCGTAGTGGTGGGGAAAGCTCGCGTACCACCAGATTGCGGTGTAGAGCGGGTCGGGCAATTTTATACGCGCCAGGTCCGCGCCTGATTCGCGGTTTTCGCGGTCAATGTGCACCAGATCGGGCCGCGCGATCAGCATTTCTGAGGTTTCAGTTTCGCCGGCGTGCTCGTTGGGTGTCTTCTTCGCGGTCCCGAGTGGAGGAGCGTCAAACAGGGGAAGGACGTAGACGACATAGTCGCGCTGTTTTTCCAGTTGCGTCTGCGCAAAGTAGGGCAGGAGATATTCATTGCCGCCATGGCCATTCACGATGACAATTTTCTTGCAGCCGTTTCGGGCCATCTCGTCGGTCGTTTCCTGCAGAAGTTGCAGTTGCAAAGAGGGGCTGTAAGCAATGGTGCCGGGTTCATGGCGGGCCTCAAAAATCTGGCCGAAGTAATACTCCGGGAAAACCAGCGCAAATTCCGTCTGGACCGCGGCTAACACCACGTGACGGACGTTGATCAAGTCCGTCCCCAGCGGCAAATGGGGACCATGCTTTTCGAGGATGCCGAAGGGCAACAGGCAGGTGCCCTCGGACTGGAGGATCGCAGAACGAAAGTCTTCCGCGGTCAATTCTTCCCAGCGCGGGGATAGTTTGGATTGAGGCCACGCGTGTAGCGAGAGGAACAGCACAAGCAAAAGGGCGGACAGATTACGCATATTATTTTCCCTCGAGGGCGAGTGGAGCGCTGGACGCGGTGACATTCCACCCATCCACGGTCAGAACCAGACTGCCGACGTCCGCTGTTTGGGATTCGAAACGAGCCGTGACCTGGCGCTTTTCTCCCGGCAGCAGGGAAAAGTAATTGTCATCCCAGAAGATTGGCACGAGGTCCTCGCCAGTTCGGCCTTTGGCGACTCGCAGATGCACCATAAAGGCGAGGCTGGGGCTTGCGTTCTCGACGAGAGCTTGCACTACGCGATCTTTCCCTTCTCGCACCATCGAGCTGCTGAGGGCGACTTTCACGGGCGGCAAGGTGTTTAACCCGCTCAGATCCGCGTATGCGCTTTGCGGCGTGTAGACTTCCTCGAACCGCTTCGCCCAGTTGAGCACGTCGGGCTTTGCCGAGAGCCAGTAGAAATTGTCGCTGACCAAATTACCCTGGGGATCGCGCAACTCAAGCTTCAAAAAATAAGTTGGCGAGAGAGCGTCGACGGGCTTGAGTTTGAGCGCGCGCAGGCTGCTATCGGCGGGAATATCGAGGATCACACTCTCCAATGTTTTTTGTTTTGCATGGATGTCATAGATCGTCGCCTTGACCCTGACACCCGGGAACGCGTGATTGTATCCATTGACCACGGCAACCGAGTTGTCATCGTATGAGTATTGAACGTGTAGCGGCTCACAGGCTTTCTTCGAACCGAAATAAGCACCGGACGGGACGAGGTAGTAATCGTAGAGGTTCCAGATGATCGAAGGCCAAGCGTTGTTCAGCATCCACTGAATCACACCCGTCGAATGGTATTTGTTGCGGCCGTAAGCTTCAAACATGGCGCGTTCGGCTTCATAGTTCATGGCCTGAGATTTACGAAGAAAGTCTTCCAAGTTGGCCGGCTTGCCATAACGCTGCTCCATGGCATTCACAAATTTGTCGATGGTAGTGAAGCGCTCTCCACCCGCATGGTAGTTCCAGTAATCGTCAATCGGCCAAAGATGATCGGCGGGAATGAAGCGCTTGAGGCTAGGCAAAGTTGGTATCACCGTGCCGGGACTGGTTTCGGTGTTGAATCCGAAGGCTCCGCCGGCCTCTTTGTCGGTAAGCCAGTAATTGGGTGGAACGTAATCGTAGGGACCGGACATCTTTACTCCAGAGGCGCCCGTGACTTTGGTTGGCGTTCCGGATGCCGAGGAGAGCGACGGATTGGGCCAGTTTGTGTCCTTTAGGACCTGCAAGTATAAAGTCTCGATGTTGGCTGGCGGCGGCCCATCACTTCCGTAGAGCCAAACGAAAACGCTGGGATGATTTCGCAGGCGCAACAGTTGATCAGAAAGTGAGGCGGCGGCGATCTTCGCGGTCTCCGGCGTCCAGTGATCCCATTGCTCCCAGAAGTCGCAGCATGTCCACCCGGGCATGATAAGAACTCCAAGGCGATCCGCGAGGTCGAAGAACTCTTCGCGCTCCATGCGGCCTTCGAGGCGAATAGCGTTCAGGTTCAGGTCACGCACGTAATCCATTGCGGCCGCAGTGCGCTCGGATGAGGGCCGCAGCAGCATATCGGGCGACCAGGCTGCTCCCCTAATAAGCAAGTTGCGGCCATTGATCTTGAATAAGCGCTGACCTGTGTCGGTCAATTGCGCCGTCACTTCGCGGATACCGAATTGCACTGTCGCAGAATCGGAAATCTGCGCGCCAACCTCGACCTGGAAGCGTGCGTTGTACAGCTCTGGCGTTCCCATCTGATAAGGCCACCACAACCGGGGATGCCCGAGCTGAAGTTGCGAATACCGATCGGGGGTGAAGACAATTGTTCTACGCTCAGACTCGGCCAAGTCGACTCGCTGGCTTACGTGGATTCCCTCGATCTCGGCGCGAACGATTGCTGTGACGGGATGCGTAGCCGCATTTTGCAGGTCGGCGACGAGGGTAAGAGTTGCGGTCTTGTGGTCCGGATCAAGCCTGGAAGCAATAAATGGATGGCGCAAAGAAACGTCGCCGCCCATGGTAAGGAACACGTCCTTCCACAATCCCATGTCCTTGTCGGGGGGAGTCGGATTCCAGTCGACCCAGGTCATGCCTAAGTCGTTCTTGTCGGGCGCGAAGACCTCCACGGCCAACGCGTTGAGCTTTCCGGGACCCAAGGACTTGCTGACATTGAATTCGAACGCGCGCATCATGCCGGCAACGTTCTTGGCATCGGCAATCTTCCCGCCGTTGAGCCAGACGTTTGCGCGGTAGTTGATGCCGTCGAAATGCAGCCAGGTGGTTCGCGAAATCGCTTGCTCTGGCATGTCGAACTCGGTCCGAAACCACCACGAACAACGGAAAGGACTGTCGGCGGGCATGGACTGGTTAGCAAAGAAAGAGGTGGAAGAATAGTCCATCCCCGGGAATGATTTGAGGTTCATCCCGAAATACGGGTCGGGATAGGTGCCATCCGCGACAAGCGCCGCAACTACAGTGGTTGGTACGCTGGCTTTATACCAACCATTTACGTGAAAACCTGGCCTCGAGATTTCCTCGCCGCTAGTTCCCGGGATCTTGCAGGACGACTGAATGCTCCAATCGTCGTGGATTGGGATTTTCTGAGAATGATCATCGCTGGGCGGTTCGGCGGTTGCGCACTGCGCCAACAAGAAGAGCGCGGCCAGGACAAACAGGCAAGGCGGGAACGCGGCCCCGAGACGCCTCTCTAAGACAGGGGACGGGCTGAGTCGTTGAACGTTCTGCAAAGTATTACCTCAACACGTGCTGAGTCACTCCGTGGTGGTGATTTTCGAAATCCGCGCAAAGCGGCCCGCCTCAAAGCCCAACCGTGCGGCGAGGGCGAGCGTCATCATTTGCACGGGCAGAATTTCGAGCATGTGTTGCAGGCCCGGGCGCGTTTTAGGCAAATTCCAGGCTCTGGGGCAGCCATCGTCGATGATCCATCCAGTCTTGGCCCCGGCTTGGCAGATGTCGTCGCGCAACCTCGCTTGCAGCGTTCTGGTATTGTCCGCGCCCGCAAAAACGACCGCGAAGGTTCCCGGATTGACCATCTCCAAGGGCCCATGACGGAAGGCCGCGCCACTCATGCCCTCCGCGGGCACCCGAACCGATTCCTTCATGATGAGGGCGCCAGCTCCCGCAGCCGCGAGCGATGCCCCGCGGCCAAGCAGAAACAACTGGTTAACTCCCACAAGTTCCGACGCCATCTCGCAAACATGGCTTTTCCACTCACGCAGATAAGATGCAACCGCCGACACGGTTTGTGCGAGTTCCTCCCGGGTGCGAATCGGATCGGACCCGCAAAAAAACTCCCCGAGCGTGTGAAGCGCCATTAATGCCGTCACGTAGGTCTTGCAGGAGACGGAGAATTCCTTCCCTGCTGTCGAGAGAATTGTGAAGTCTGATCCCAAAGCCAGCGTACTCTCGGTGCCATTGGTCACGCCCAAGATGAGCGCGCGGTGCTTGATTTCTCTTTGCCGGTTCTCCCCGAGAAGGCGAACGATTTCCGCGCTCTGTCCAGACTGTGAAACGGCGATGATCAGCGTATCTTGATTGAGCCAGCTCTGCAGCGAGTAAACCAGTTCCGATGTCTCGACCTCAGATGCCGTGTACCCGTATTGGTTCAGGCGCAAGAATAGCGGATGAAGAGCGTGAAACGATGCTCCCATTCCGGTGAGCACGAGGCGCTTGATCTTGCCTTCGCGCAACCCTGCCACAACCGGGCCCAGCGCTTTCGGAATTTCCAGGTTCTCCTGGGTTGATTCGAGGGCGCGTGGCTGATCAAGAATGTCAGCAAGATACTGGCCCTCGACGATCCGGAACTGGTTAGTTTCCAACTCTACCTCCGCAGCTCTCGAAACGATGGTGCCAAAGCTGCGCGCCGTCAATCGACCGTCTTCGAGCCCGAAACGGCGCCATGGACATCTTTACCCCGAAGGTGGGAACAAAATGGCAACGCTGCCTGATATAGCGAGAGCAACAGGCATTAAAATGTTTTATTAAAACGAATGAATGTTGACTCATTCCCATGTTTTCTGTCAAGACGCGCCACAGCTCATCATCATCGAAGCCTGCCGCGCGGGACGGCCGCGCGAATGGAAGCCAGCTTCGCCGGATGCGACTGCGATCAGTGGGCAAGTCCGAGATAAAGATCAGGTTCTTGATCTCCGCTCAGCTTTGCACGCCATCGGGACGCTCCCATAGCTCGTGCGGGGCGATGGTCGGGCAAACGCCCGTGAGCAGGTGAACCTGACCGGCATCACTGAATTTTTCTTCGGTTGTAGAGGCCGCTGCGGGCTGGATGAATTTTCGAAGCGCTACCGGTATTCGCGAAGCCACAGGACGGCGGCTCGATGCGGAAGCGGAGCCTGGAATATCTTTTCACTCTTGCTTGCATCCATAACGGGCCTTTCCGTGAAAGGGCGGCGTCACTCAATCTCGCTGGACAACAGCGCGCGTGCAATTTTTCCCATATCTTCCTTCGATCCGCGAAAGGCCCACAATTGCGACCGATCTTCGATGCAGGACAGACCCGTGGTGCCGCCGATAGCTGGAACATGATATTCCATTTCGCTAAACTCTCCCCACCGGCTGTTCACGCTGCAAGCCTGCGTGGAATAGCCGCGATTCTCCGGCTCGGTCCAAGGTACGTCTGCATATTCGCCCGAAGGATTGACGAAGAAATTGCGGACGAGGAGCGCGTACTTGTTCCCGGCGGGGTACATGTAGCCGATGCGGCCGGTTGTGAACGCGGCGCGTAATCCAATCTTGTGTTCGCCCTCCGCGCGCATCTTGAAGCGGACGAGGCGATCGCTCATCGTAAGTTCATCGGCAGGCGCGTTCACGAGGCCAAAATAGATCCAGGGCTCGGCTTTGGAATAGGTGGGGATAAACAGT
Organism: Terriglobales bacterium; assembly: GCA_049521375.1. Taxonomy (GTDB): domain Bacteria; phylum Acidobacteriota; class Terriglobia; order Terriglobales; family Acidobacteriaceae; genus Acidiflorens. The sequence continues at coordinate 12,493 of JBEKOW010000044.1, read as the reverse complement.
TCGCCGCGATGCGGCATCTGGGTGAGACTCCAGAGGCCAACCAATGGAGCTTCCTTTGGGCCGGGATCGAGAATCCTGAGGGAGGTCAGGAGGGTGTGGCCGGCATATTCAACAGCGCCGATCCGAATGCTGGTGTCGTAACGCAAGGGATTCGGAGCCGCCGCGATCGATTTTGTGATTTCCAGTTCAACTCGTTTCCTGGATCTGAAGGCATCAATCTTCAAGCGGTTTGTAAGCTTCACGAAATTTGTAGTTTTCGTTATCTCATAATTTCCGGGGTCGAGGCTGCGGGGTTGCCAATAACCGGCAATATCCACGTTGGGATATTTCGGGAAAAAGAAGTCGACTTCGGGGGCGAGCCAGGTGCGGTCGCCGCCTGAGTTTTGCCAGTCATCACCGGCGTAGTAGGCGCGAGCAGTCTCCGGGCTGTCAAGCACGGAATTGGTCCAGAGAAAGTTTTCCTCGCTGCCGGGGGCAAAGACGCCGAGAATTCGGCCTCCGTAGGGGAGAATCAGCAGACGCGTTCCATCGTCAGTTTGATGGAGCTCGGTGCACTTTCCGACCGCCTTCAGCGTTGCGATGAGATCCTGCAGCATGCTCTGCCACCTATATTCCTGGGATATAACCCTTGCCAAACGTGTTGGTGGACTCTTTTCTGAAATCGGAGACCAGAGACATGAGCGCAGTGGTACCGCCATCGGCGACGATGGTTTGGCCGATGATGAACGAGGCATCATCCGAACACAAGAAAGCCGCGAGCTTGGCGATGTCCAGTGGTTCACCACAGCGTGCCACCGGAATCGCTTTGTAGCCTGTTTCTGCCGCTATCTCCTTTGTGAAGCCGGGGATGTTCTTGAAATAGTTCTCCACCGTGACCCAACCCGGAGCAATCGCATTTACGCGAATACCTTTGTATGCCAGTTCAACAGCCAGAGATCGGGTATAGGCAATGATCGCTCCCTTGGTCCCCGCGTAAACCGAATGCTCCGGTACGCCTTGAAACCCATGGACCGAAGTCATATTACAAATCACCCCTCCTCCGCCCCGCTCCAGCATGTTCTCCACCACTTTTTGCGTCAGGAAGTACTGTGCCCTGAAGTTGATATGAAACATCTTGTCGAATTGCTCTGGTGTAACTTTGAGGAACGGGCGGTTCATGGTGACACCGGAGTTGTTGACCAAACAATTCACGCCGCCGAGAAACTCAATGGCCTGATCGGCAAGCTTCGTCACCTCCTCTAACGAGTCAAAGTCCGCTTGAAATACGGCGGACCTGCGCCCCATGGACTTTACTTCGTCGACGGCGGCCTTCATGCCGGAATCGCTGTGGGCGTAGTGAAATACGACATCAGCACCCTGTCGGGCAAACTCGAGGCCGATCTCATATCCAATCCCTGTACCGGAACCGGTGATTAGCGCTTTTTTTCCATGCAATCTTAGCTCTTGAGGCATATACACCTACTCACAAGAAATTTCGAAAAAAGGCAGGCCAGAAATCGTTTTGTTCGCAACGCTCTCCCGTGGAGCTACAATAGCACCCGAGATGCTTCCTGTCGGCCCCGCACAATGTACGTCCCGGGTCCGAATATTGTCAACAATAATGTTGACTATGGAGATAGCGTTCGGGATAACTGCAGGTTCGCGCCGCAACATACTTGCCACGTAATTTTCGTGGGCCTGACCGCGGCGTGAAGTTCTGACGATCGTTGAGTGGAATCACAGACGTCCGGTCTTTAGACGGGCGATGATGGCTGTGTCGGGCGCCCAGCCGGTCGGGCGCGTGGTTGATCGGAACGGTGAAGGGCGACTTACACGACATCGGAAAGAACCTGGTCGCCTCCATGCTCGAGGGACGCGGCTTCGACGTTCACGACCTCGGAATCGACGTTGCTCCGGAGAAGCTCATCTGGGCAGTTCAGGAGCACCAGGATCACGTTGTCTGCCTCTCCGCGTTGCCTACAGTTACACTGCCTGCGATGAAAACTACCCATCGCCGCACTGGAAAACGCGGGTCTTCGCGGGAAAGTGAAGGTCCTTGTCGGCGGAGCGCCTGTAACTCAGCAGTACGCGCAGAAGATTGGCGCCGACGGGTATAGCGAGGATGCAAACCCCGCGGTCACGGTTGCCCGCAGGATGGTTGCAGAAGCCCATTTCGAAAAGCTAAGCACCCAACTGGTAAATCGAGCAGGCTCTGTTCATCCCGCAAAACGTGGCTCATCCATACCCGTAATGCCCACTTTAAGACGAAATAGGTCGCCAGACTGGACACTCTTTTCCTTTTCTTCAGGTGTCATGCCTAGAGTGGCAGAGGTGATGTAAAGCTCGTCGAGGCGCTTGCCGCCAAAAGCGCAGCTTGTGGCATTGGGAACCGGCAACCGGTATTCGCGGTCAACCTTGCCCTCCGGGTTGTAGCGAACTACCTTCCAACCTCCCCAGAACGCGCTCCACACGAACCCTTCACTGTCCACCGTCATCCCGTCCGGTATCCCAGCCTCCGGAGACGTTTGAACGAATGTGCGGCGATTTGTGATCGTTCCAGCTTCTTCGGCGTAATCGTAGGCGTAGATGCTGTAGCGGAAGGAATCAGTAAAATACATGATCTTTCGATCGGGACTCCAACCAATTCCATTGGCTACAGTGACATTCCCGTCCATCACTTTGCTGGAGCCATCACCCCGAATGCAGAAGAGTTCACCGTCCGGACCTTTAGGGTTGTTATCATTCACAGTGCCCACCCAAAACCGCCCTCGGCTATCGGTGGCCGCGTCGTTAAAACGAAAACCTGAACGGCCCGCGAGCGGATCGCACAATGGGTCGAATGTTTTGCGCTGCGTGTCCCAACTGGCGATTCCCTTGGCAGTCGCCGCAACAAATCCGCCGGCTTTACGAATCCCGAGCGCCATCACAGGCATGCCGGTTTCAAACACTTCCGACCGCCGCGTTTCCGGCGAGAAGCGAAGGACTTGGTATTGCTCGATGAAGTTCACCCAATATAGACAGGCCTCTTCCGAATGCCAGAGGGGGCCCTCGCCGATTACGTTATGAATTTCGAGAACATGTTCGATTTCGCCCATAAAGACCAGCTCCTTGATTCCGCGGGATCAATGGCCAAGATAATGTCGTCGAAAGCGCCGCTTGGACATTTATCAGCAGGGTTAGGCATTGTCAAATATCCACTCGACCAAATTGTCAGTCCGACCGCCAGTAGTGCTGCCTGTCTTTTCGGCCAGGTCTGCACATCTGCTGGCCTGGTGTATCCAAAATCGCGGCAAGCGCACGATATCGTTAGCAACCCCGTACCGTCAACAATAATGTTGACATCGTCCAGCGTAAGGTGAATGGTGCGTATTGGGCACGGGCTAACCATTTTTACCGTGGTTAAGAAGTTCTCGGGGACCGTCTTTAGTGCTCGGTAAGGCCGAATTAAAATGTGCGGCATTTGTCAACAATAATGTTGACTGTAATAAAACCCTCAGGCGATAATTCGGGACGCACAGCCACTGTCTTCCATGAAAATCACTGCCGTTGAAACTATCTACCTCCCCCGCGGAATCAACGTTCACGTCGGCGCCATCACTTACCTTTGGGTTCGCATCCACACCGATGAGGGGCTTATCGGCCTCGGGGAGAGCTATCCGAACGCAGAGGCTGAAGCCGCCGTCGTGCATTCCCGGTTAGCCGCCGTCCTTCTGGGTCGCGATCCCAGTGCAATCGATCGCCTGTGGGCGGACATGTTTCTCGCCGTCGCCTATAGCGGCTGGGCAGGTGCCGAGATGAGGGCCATCAGCGCCGTCGACATCGCGTTGTGGGACTTGTTCGGAAAGGCGACAGCGCAGCCCATCTACAAGCTTCTGGGCGGCGCGTCCCGGCAATCCATGCGTATTTACAACACGTGCTATGACCGGGTGGATTTCACCAAGGAACCAGTTCGCTTTGCCCGTGAACTTCTCGCGAGCAATATTCGTGCCATGAAAATCTGGCCCTTCGATCCGATCGCGAGAGAAACCGGGGGGAATCACATTTCTGCGGATCAACTGCGCCGCGCAATCGAACCGCTGAAGCTTATCCGAGAGGAGTTCGGCGACGCGATCGACGTGGCGATCGAATTTCACGGCTTCTGGAATCTGCCGTGCGCGAAGAAGATTGCGGCTGCCTTAGAGCCTTACAAGCCCATGTGGCTGGAGGAAATGCTGCCGCAGGATAATCTGGCTGCTTATGCCGAGCTTGCGCATTCCACTTCTTCGCCCCTTTGTATAAGCGAGCGACTGATGACCCGTTGGGCATTTCGCGAACTTCTAGAAAATCGAGCGGCTGCGATCATCATGCCGGACATAGCGTGGTGTGGAGGAATCTCCGAGGGCAAGAAAATCGCAACGATGTCGGAGACCTACTATCTGCCCATCGCGCCGCACAATTGCGGAGGTCCCATACTGCATTTTGCCACGGCGCACCTCGCCGCGAATGTCACGAATTTGTACATCATGGAGACGGTTCGACGTCACTACAACGAAGAGTATGAGGGATTGGTCACGCAGTCCCTGGTTCCCAACAAGAGCGGCGAATTGCCATTGCCACCTGGGCCTGGCCTGGGAGTGGAGTTAACTCCTGCGGTGCTCACGAGCAAGGATGCGATCGTGAGACGATCGGCTCTTTAATACTATCGACGACCGCAGGATGGAGTCCTGCTACGCCGGCTTTTCTGGTTCATCAGTGAGCATTGCGAGCAACGTGCCACACGGTACGTTGACGCCGAGTTCAACCTGGATTGGGCCCAGATAGCCCTTTCCCATCGACTCGACTTCCATCTCAATCTTGTCGGTTTGAACGGTAAAAAGCGGATCGCCTTTTTCAACAAACTCTCCCGGCTTTTTCAACCAACTCGTCACCGACCCTTCCTCCATGGTCAGGCCAAGCTGCGGCATCACGATCTTGTACGCCATCTTTAAGAATGTCTCCTTGATTTACTGACCATCTCTTCGACCTCATCCACAATGCGGTCGACGGATGGAATCATCTGATTTTCAAGAACCGGACTGAACGGGTTCGGGACCGGCAAAGAACAGATTCGCTTTGGGGTCACCTGCAGTTCGTGAAAGCAATCCTCCACCGCGATCGCCAGAAGTTCCCCTGCGAAGCTGCAGAATGAGGGCGACTCATCGATGACAACCAGCTTGCCGGTCTTTTTGATGGAGTCCGTGATCTTCTTCCGATCAAGGGGAACGATTGTCCGCGGATCGATAACCTCGGCGGAAATTCCCTTCTGTTCGAGCTCAACCGCGGCTTTGGCGGCCAAATCTACCATGCGGGACATCGCGATAATTGTGAGGTCTTTACCTTCGCGCACGATGCGGGCATCTCCTAAGGGAATGAGATATCCGTCTTCGGGAACGTCGCCTTTCGTGTTGTAGAGAGATTTATGCTCAATCAGGACGACAGGACCAGGCTCTCGGAGAGAGCTCTTGAAGAGTCCCTTGAGATCGTAAGGATTGGACGGCAGCACAACCTTTAAACCCGGGGTATTGGCAAACCAGTTGTAAAAAGTGTGCGAGTGGTGTGCGCCGGCGTTACGCACTGCGCCCATTGCGCCGCGGATGAGGACAGGCGCCTTGATCTTACCGTTCGACATGTAAGAAATATTCGCAGCCTGCTGAACGATCTGAGTGATTGCTTCGAGAGCAAAATCAAGAAATACTTCGTCCACAACCGTGCGAGTACCGGCCATGGCAGCCCCAATTGCCACGCCCGTCGCACCCAGTTCGCAGATCCCGGTATCGCGCAGCCGATCATCGCCGAATTGCTTCCAGAGTCCGCGGGTCTGACGGAAGTTCCCGCCGCGTGGGCCGATCCCTTGCCCGATGTAAACTATGCTGTCATCCTTGGCCATTTCTTCGCGCAGAGCTTCGACTCCGGCATCCGCATACGTTATTATCCGGCCTTGATTCGACATACCTTCTCCTCAGCTAAAACACATGGTCATTTACAGAGTTTGCCGGCGGTTCCGGGCTATTCTCAGCGAATTCCACCGCTTGATCGATGAGTTGCTCTACCTCCTGATCAGCTGCCTGCAATTGGGCCTGGTTCGCCGGGTCAGAATCCAGAAGCAGCTTATGAGCGAGCTTCACGGGGTCCCTTTGTTTCCACTGTTGAACCTCTTCACGAGTGCGATAATCCGTGCCGGGATCACCCTCGTGATGGCCTACGTACCGATAGGTCTTGCATTCGATCAGGGTAGGCCCATCCCCCACGCGAGCCCGGTTGATCGCAGTGTGCGCAGCCTCATGCACAGCGATCACATCCTGTCCATCAACCTCTACACCTGCCATTCCGTAGGCCGCTGCGCGACTCGCCACGCTGGTGTTCTTGGTGGCTCGCAGAAAAGCCATCTCAGTCGCATACAGGTTGTTTTCGCATACGTAGACGACCGGCAAATTCCAGACGGAACCCAAGTTGACAGCCTCGTGAAATGACCCGCTGTTGACGGCGCCGTCGCCAAAAAAACAAACCACGACCTGTCCATTCTTGCGCAGCTTTGCGCTTAGCGCGGCCCCGGTCGCGAGTGGAATCGGAGCGCCCACAATTCCGTTTGTACCCATGAATCCATATTCCGGCGCATACATGTGCATGCTGCCGCCGCGTCCGCCTGAGCTTCCTGTCGTCTTGCCCCATAGTTCAGCAAGCACGATCTTTGCCGGAACTCCTTTGGCGAGGGCGTGGCCATGGCCGCGATGGGTGCTGAACACCAGATCCTGCGTCCGAAGGTTCGAACATACTCCCACGCCAACCGCCTCTTCTCCGACATAAAGGTGAACAAATCCGGGCAGCCTCGCGTTGCGGTACAGTTCCTGCACCTTGAGCTCGAACAGCCTTAGTTCGAGCATCTTCTTGTAATATTGCAGGAGCAATTCCTGTGAAATGTGCTCTGTCAGAACTCGTTCCGGCATAGTCAGGCCTCCCAATTCTTATTGCGCTAGCGGCAGCCGTTGGGGTGCGCGCTCCAGCTGCGAACGATAGACTGCAGTAAATAGTTCAACCACCCGGCGTCCCGCTTCTGCATCCACAAAGGGCGCGCGATCTTCTGATACCGCAGCAAGAAAATCTGCCAGTTGTAACTGGTGGTAGTAAGTCATCACATTCCATGGTCGCGAACGATCTTCAGCATTCCACGTATTCAGATGCTGTTCTTCGCCGGGTACCGTCCACAGGTCATTAAAAGGGGGATCCATTTTTTCGGTAACCCCGGAAATAAAAGGCGAACCACTATCGATCTCCGCGCCGACCGAAGCCCCGGAAGAACCGTGAATATGAATTTTTCCGTAAAGCCCGGGACGCTGCGAATTGCTTAGTACGATGGAGCCCATCCCACCGCCTTCGAAGCGCACTGAAGCAACCACGGTGTCGTCCACTTCGATTCCGGGATGGTTGTAGTTATCCCAATAGCCGTGCAACTCCACGGGGGGGCCCATCAACCAACAGAGGAGATCGAGATAGTGTGGCGCCTGGCTTACCACCACTCCGCCGCCCTCACCCTTCCAAGTTCCTCGCCAGGGATCCGAACGGTAGTAAGCAGGTTCTCGCCAGCCCAACATCGTCACCATCGCGAGCACGGGCTTTCCAAGTTTTCCAGCATCGATAGCTTCCTTCATTCGCTGTACAGGCTCGTACCAGCGCCGTTGGCTGATGACTCCCAGTTTGATTCCGGCAGCACGAGCAACTGCGATGGCGCGGTCGCACGAAGGAAGATCGATGGCGAGGGGTTTCTCGGAAATCACGTGCACACCCGCGGACGCAGCAATCTCGACAGCGGCGGGGTGTTGAGTGTGTTGTGTGCAGACCGACAGCACATCTACCTTTTCCCGCTTCAACATCTCAGCCAAATCGGTGTAGGGATTGACGTGGAGTTTTTCCGCGAAGGCTTTTGCACGATCGGGCGCAACGTCGCAGACCGATACCAGCTCTGAGTTTGGCAGCGACTGATACGCGAGCGCGTGAGTGCCGGCAACCTTGCCGCATCCAACAATCGCTGTCTTCAGTCGAGTGGAACTTGTGTTTTGCGTCATCTTGTTTTTTTCAACGACCACGCCTCACGGGTTAATCACAATTAGGAGATGGAGGAGCCGTCCGATTCTCCGGGACGATGCCGCAGTTCCACCAGAAAGCCAAGGAGATCTTGTGTATCAAGCAACGCCCAACGAGTGCCCGGACGAATCCCAGTCCCCGACTGCAGAACGCCAATCCCGGACTTTGCCAACTCCTGAATCACGGGGTCGATATCGCTAACCTCGAAAAGGACGTGGTGAATTCCACCGCCGCTTTCATCAAGGAAATCCTGGTAACCGTTATGTCCCTCGAGGGGTTGAATCAGCTCGACCTCTACCCCTCCCAGTTGGACAAACGCCTGCCTTATCCGAATGCGCTCTTCCACGCCGCGGTAGTAGTACTTTGATTCCGCACGATCGGGCCACTCTACAAAACGGAACGGCCCAATACCAAAGAGAGAAGTCAGCATCTGCGTCGTTCGATCGATATTGGGGACGACGATCCCAATCTGCACGAGTTGCTTGAGCTGTATTCCGCCAGGAAGGGGCGATGACGAGATTGACGTGATTTGGCGGTAAATATCCTTCTCCGTCGAGGTCATCGAGCCAGATAGCCTCCATCCACCGGAAGAATCACTCCCGTAACCATGGAAGAAGCCTGGGACGCCAAAAATAGTGTGGGGCCTACAATCTCCTCCGGCTCACCCACGCGACCGAGCGGGATACCAGAAACCCAGGTTTGCATCAGCTTTTCAGGATCAAACTGCGGCTTGGCCATAACGTCTTTGAGGCCGGGTGTCATGAACTGGCAAGGGGCGATGGCGTTAACGCGGATTCCTCGGTCAGCCCACTCCAGAGCTAACTGCTTGGTCAGCGCATTAACGCCGCCCTTGCTGGCGCAGTAAGCATTCGCACCGCGGCCCACTCCTACGACGCCTGCGATCGAAGAAAAGTTGACGATGACGCCACTCCGCTTCTCGAGCATGTGGCGCGCTGCAGCCTGGCAACACAAGAACGTTCCGCGCAGGTTTATGTCGAGGACACGATCCCACGTTTCAAGCGGAGTCGACTCGGCGGGATCATGTTGCGGGATGCCAGCGCAATTTACCAGGATGTCGATGCGACCAAACTCGCGAACCGTTGCCTCGACGATGGCATTTACATCTCCGGGAACGGAGACGTCGGCTTTTAGTGAGATGGCGCGTCTTCCCAACCCACGCACTCTTTCGGCAGTACGGGTGGGGTTTTCAAGAGTAAGATCGCTGGCCGCTATGTCGCATCCAAATTCCGCAAAACCCAGTGAGATCGCCTCGCCAAAACCGACTCCGGCGCCAGTAATCAGTGCCACGCGGCCGCTCAGATCAAACAGTTGTCGAAAGGTATTTTTTTCCATATTCACTCAAATTCCAGACGTTCGTCCCCTATTGTTCAGCGATTCTTTGAGCCAACGGTTTCGCTTTCGAATAGCAACATCTCCGAGGTGCCCGGCGTTTCCAGCCTGATGGAAATTCCCTGTTGCAATAACTGAGCACCGGATAGTTCCACCGTCTCGCCTCGGTTCTGAAATGTCACCTTGTAAGTGTCGGCGACGTCGATACCACGAGGTACGAACCGGTAAACAGGGCCTTCAAAGCTTGAGGTCCGGAACAAAGTTGCAATACCTCGCTTTCGGTCGCGGCTGGCATACTCGAGGACCACCCACGGAGACTGGCTGAAGTACGGCGTCTGCGGCGTGTGATGATACACAACGCTGTCGCGGAGTATCGGTCGTAGTTCATGTTTGTAGAGATCGACTCCAGCGCGAATCTTGTCCCGCAAGATCGGATTCAAGTCAGCCAGCGACGGAGCAATCCCGCGAAAGATCGGCAGTGACATCTGAACCTGGCGCAATTGCGAGTCGATGTCGCCATCGCCAGCCAAGTCGGGCACTTCCGTGCCAAAAGTGCGTAACAGGATTTCTGGCGGCAGCACCCAGGTCATCCCGTTCAAAATCTTCACTCCTCGCGGCTCCCGCATCCAGTCGGAGAGTTCCGTATTGTCAAAGCGGTGCAGGATGCCCCAGTCGAGTCTCCCACCGCCGCCAGCACAATTCTGAAAGATAACTTCCGGAAATTGCACTCGCAGGCGATCAAACATGGCGTATAGGTTTTCCACGTGACGCCAAAGCGAATTCTCCACAAAACCATCGCTTACGTGATTCCCGTCTTCCTCCGTCGACATGTTGTAGTCAATCCGGAAGACATCGAGATCATACTTACGGATGAGCCGGGCAATCTCGGATTCCATCCACTTGGCGACGACAGGATTTCCGACGTCGAGATGGCGGCCGTTGGCGACTGGCCGGCCATCACGAGTCAGGATCCAGTCTGGATGCTCTTTGCGTAGTTTGGAAGCCGCGCCTGCAGCTTCGATCTCAACCCACAGCCCAAACCGCATCCCTTTCTTGCGCGCATACTCGCGGATAGGCTGAATATCATTTGGCAGCCAAGGGCCCGCGTACCAGTCGCCAACATTTTGATACCAGATATTCGGTTCCGGCCCGTACCAGCCTGCATCAATCAGGAATGTCTCTGCGCCAATGTCGGCAGCCATATCGATTTCGCGATCGATTCCAGCTTCTGTTTCGTGATCCACGATATAGCCGCGATGATTGGCTTCCACATCGAAAACATGTTCCGAGGGAGGGCGGGGTAGAACATCGCGGCGAACGTGATTCAAGAGCGCCTGAGTGACATGATCCAGGTCTGACTTCATGCAGAGAATGTGAGTTTCCGGCGTCTTGACCGTTTCGCCGGCAGCGATAACTCGCTGCACAGGATCGACCGCACTTGGGCCCATGTCAAAAAACAACCGCGCTTCATTCACCAGGCGGTCGACTGCGTCACTGCGATCAACCGGTGATTTTTCTACTTTGCTTGTAATGCGGATTTTCCAATTCCCGCTCCAGGCAAGTGAAGCGGCGAACCATTCTCCGGTGGCGTTATTGCGCGCGAAGAAAGTTGGATGTCCCCATCCGGATTTACCACGTTCTCCGGAAATGATCTTCGTTTCGTTGATTACGGGGTCGAAGCGCCACGCTCCTTCGTAACCCCACTTACTATATTGCGCGTAGCCGACGTCGTACACATTTTCAGAATCGGGTAGGAGTTTCTCGGCGAAGTCGGGCGTGTGCCAGAGTTGTCCTGCCCAGGGCGAGACGTTGGAGAGACCAGCGGGGCGTTGGCCGGTATTTGTAATTTCGAGCCACCGAACCATGACCGGGCCACCACTCAACAGGGTCCGCATCTTTACCCGGATGGGACGCACGCTGCTTTCGAACTCCGCGGTCACCAGTAATCCGTCCGGGTTGTGAACCTCAACCTTGTCAGCGCCGATCCATTTCCACGTGCCAGAAAGCTCATGGCCCTCGATCTCAACTTTGAATGCATCCACGGGCAGGGTATTCATCTGCTGCCGTTCGGCGTCGAGTTGAATGTCCGGGATGATCTGGCCACTCGAGTCCCAGTAACGACTCACCCAGCGGCCGTTGCGCAGTTCCTCGTCGCAAACCGTGAGCCCGGAACTAAAACGAACACCAGGAATAGGGCCCGTCCTGATGAGCGCAGAGCGCGGACCTTGTTCTGATTGGACCGCTCCGAAAAGGAATGAGTGCAGGAACGCAAGAAAAACCAAGTTTGCTAGAATTCTCCGGACGGACGTCCAGTTGTGATTATTGCTGGGGGTGCGAGCTATCTCGCCCGGAAACGTCGTCGAGTCTCCCGCCTGCCTAGTTAATTTTCGCACTTAGCGATCCGATATGCAGGTTCGAGCTTTCCATAATCCGCCCGGCATCACATGGGAAACATCGTCACAGATTCGGAATGACGAACCGACGCCCTGAAGACGTTTGAACTACGCCTTGGAAGGCTTCGTTTCGCAATGCGCGACAAGCCGCATGCTCCCCAATGCCAAACGCAAGATACTAGACTTGAAAGGCTATCGTCAACACTTTTGTTGACATTGGAGGTTTTGGATCCGTCGCGATCTACTTGAAGGTCCTAGGCTCGGCCAGCGTAACTGAGAATCGCGATTGCCAGCACCAAAAAGCTTACTCCTAAGATCATCGTCCTTATGGGACGCGTGCCGGTACGAGCCCATTCGCCCGCCAGCACACCGTAAATTGTGCTCGCCACCACAATCGCAGCGAGAAACAAGGGCCAACCGATAGCCGTGCCCAAGTCACCCAGTTTTACCGTAGAAATACTGTAGAGAATGATGCTGCCGAACCATAGAACTCCCATGCTCGCCGCCGCCGGCCAGTAGTACCATGTGCCCGGCAAGCGAAGGGCACACAGGTTACGGTTCTTGCGCATGAGAATGTAGCAATAAATCACACCCGGCAAGAAGCCGGCATAGAGGCATGGCAACCACACTGCGTTCGACATCATGGCAAGACTTGCGCCATGCCGCTGTGCGGC
>JBEKOW010000043.1:0-26450 GCA_049521375.1 Terriglobales bacterium | reverse complement strand
AACGAAACACCCGCCACCAGAATTGCTGGCCATACTTCCCGCATCCCTTTGAACCCAGCGAACGCCCAGATCAGCCAGAACGGAACCAGGATGCAGAAGGGTGCCAGGATGCGGCCCGACATAGCAGCCAGCGTAAGTTCGCTGATCCCAGTCACTTTGGCGAGGGCGATGATGGGTGTACCCAAGGCTCCGAATGCCACGGGTGCCGTATTGGCGATCAAGGACAAGCCCGAAGCCTGAAGAGGCTTGAACCCAAGTCCGATCAGCAGGGCAGCGGTCACCGCGACCGGAGTGCCGAAGCCGGCTGCGCCTTCAAAAAACGCGCCGAAACAGAAAGCGATCAGCAGCAACTGAAGCCGGCGGTCCTGGGTAATTCCAGTCAAGCTGTGCTGCAGGATGTGAAACTGTCCGGCCTCGACCGTGAGTTGATACATGAAGATCACGTTCAACACGATCCAGCCAATGGGGAACAGGCCATAACCGGCGCCAAAGACCGCAGTGGTCGCTGCCAACTTCGCAGGCATATGGAAGCCGAGGATGGCTGTGAGGAGCGCAGTGGCTAAACCCGCCAGGGCGGCATAGTGAGCCTTGACATGGCCCAACGCCAACGTGCCGAGCAAGACCACCACCGGCAAAGCAGCCACCAGCGCGGAGAGAAACCAGTGGCCGGTCGGATCGTAATTCTGCTGCCAGGGCGTCGAAAGCGGAGTAAGTTTCAGTACGACAACTGCAAAGACCGCAGCAACTACAACTATGAAGGCCGATAAAGTGAGATTGGGTTTGGGTTGAGGTTTCGGTTGAAGTTGAGGAGCTGCGGGGGGCTTCGCAGCTCCGTAGACGGGCAACTCACTGGTTGCGCTCATGTGGCACCTCCGTCGCGGGCCTGCGGGAGCGGATCAATCCTTGGAACGGGCCGGGAGTCGGGTCGCAGGCCGAGCTCTAAAAACGGGCCGTCTAAGACGTTACCATATTGTACGATTATCAGACAAGTGGAAAATATGATTAAACGGTAATCTGATTGACAGCATACGACGGTTGCCCTTACACTGACCTTTCGTGGACGCCGATATCCCTTCCGACCTCAAAAACCTCAAGCCCGTCCCTCGCGCCACGCTGAGCGAACAGGTGGCGAAAGAAATAGCCGCAAAAATCGGTTCCGGCGAATGGAAACGGGGAGCCCGCCTGCCGTCCGAGGCGGAGCTTTGTCGCGCCCTGGGAGTCGGGCGCTCCAGCCTGCGCGAGGCTCTCACCTCGCTCGCCTTCATTGGTTTGATCCGGGCCCGCGCCGGAGAAGGCAGCTTCGTAGCCGAGCAACCCTCCGCTTATCTGACCAGCCCCTGGCTGAATCGAGGGTTGCTTACCACGGAGAAAGAGCTGAATGAGTTTGCCGAAGCGCGCCTGGTTCTGGAAACCGAACTCGCCGGACTTTGCGCCACCCGCATCACCGATGCTGAACTCGAAGGAATGGACCGCATCCTCGAGCGAATGAAGGCCGCGATGGACGACACCGATAAATTCCGCGGTCTGGATCTTACCTTCCACCTTGCAATGGGAGCGGCGGCCAAGAACGACGTCCTCAACGAGTTGCTCAAGAGTGTTCGCGAGCGTATGTCCGACCTGATTGGGAAAAGCCTGTTGCTTCCCCAAGGCATAAAACAGGCGCTCAGTCAGCACGAGAAGATCGTCGCGGCCTTTCGCCGCGGAGATCCGGCGAAGGCACGAGAGGCCATGCGCGCCCACCTGAGCTCATTCCAGCGTGGCTACAAAGTACTGTTCGAGGAGAATCTCAAGAGTCGCGCCTCAGGCACAAGAGGCTGAGCTGTCGCGCGATTGCTCCTAGGTTGCCTTCCCGCCAAACGATTCCAGAATTGCTTTCGCGACGCCGCGGCCCGACGCAAGTGCGCCATTGATGGAAGCTGTGTCGCAGTGGTCCCCACAGACGTAAAGTCCCGGACTCACGCACTTTTCTTTCCGAGTCACTCCGCCTGAGGCAGGCGGCTGGCTCGGAAGCGCGTCTGGAATCCAATATGTGCGGAGGTGACGCCAGCCGTGGACGTCGGTTCCGAACCATTCGGTCAATTGATCGCGCACTTCACCGAGCAATCCGTCTGGACTCTGGCCATGGTCACCGATAACCGTGGCCGATACTAGGTGCGTGCCACTGGGCGCATAGGAAGGGGACACCACGCTGGGTACACAAAGGTTATTGATCGGCCCGCGCCCTTCCCCATTCAGAACCAGCATCGGCTGGGAGACGGGCGCCTTCTTCGCGGCAAAGTAGAAGCAAGTGGTTCCCCGCCAACCCGAGGCCTTTAGCTCCGGCAAAAGATGCGCCGCAGCAGTTTGGTCGGTGGCCACAACGACGGCCCGCGCTGGGATTTCTTCACCTGAAGCAAGCGTCACGGCCTGGGGCGCGACCTTCACGACCCTGTGTCTTAAACGCACGGCGGGCTCGGCTAGGCGCCGAACGAGTTGTTGCGCGATTGCTCCCATGCCACCCGAGGGAAGCGCGGCGTCTCCCAGCGAGAACATCCGGAAGACAAACTCGAACATGCGGCTTGAGGTTTGCAGCTCCCGTTCCAGAAAAATCCCGCCGATGAAAGGCCGGAAGAAACGCTCGATGATCCGGGGAGAGAATCCCCAATCGCGCAAGAATTCTATGGTCGACGTTTCGTCGGCAAGCGGATCTTGTGGCGCAGTATGAACCAGACGGCTGCGTAGGCGCGCCAATCTGAGCTTGTCGGCGACCGTTCCAACCGGCGAAAGAAAAGAACCAAGAGCCCCGCTCGGGCGACGCCACGGGTCCGTAACCCGGTGGAAGCGCCCGTCAAAACGAACCAGGGCTCCAGGTTCAAAGCGCGCCAACTGCAAGGCCTGATAATCGAGAAGCCGCTCCGCCTCGGGGTAAGCGGTGAGAAGGACCTGGAATCCGCGGTCGAGAATAAACCCGTCTACCTTGTCGCTGCGGGCACGGCCCCCAACCTCGTCGCTCGCTTCCAGCACAAGGCAGGAAAGTCCCTTTCCCACCATTTCACAGGCGCACGACAGGCCTGCCAGCCCAGCTCCGACAATGAGAACATCAGTCATCAACGATTGTCTCCCTTGAATCTGCGACTTCGGACGACGGGTGAGCATCTCAACAAGAGAGGCCCCGGAAAAGAAAAACATATCTTAACGTGATGTGGAATACTCGAGGCTCTTTTGCGGGTGTCCAAGGAGTGCTCACCGGGATCCTCGTCCTTACGCGAAGATTCCTGCCGCCTCATTGACCTGCACACTGGTTTTTTCCTCTCGACCCTAATCATTCCATGCCTATCCTCTCTCTTCAGAATGTAAGTAAACATTACGATTCCGACGGCCAGACCGTTCACGCCCTGGATGGCATTTCACTCACGGTGGAGAGCGGCGAGTTTGTCGCCCTGGTCGGGCGCAGCGGCTGCGGTAAATCGACTCTTTTGCATTTGGCGGGTGCCATGGATTTCCCCAGCGCCGGCCTTGTCCTCATCGACGGGATGGTCTCCGGGTCTCTCGACGACGCCAGGCAAACCAGGCTGCGGCGCGAAAAAGTAGGCTTTATCTTTCAGTCCTTTCAGTTGCTGCACACGCTGACTGTGCAGGAAAACGTCGAGTTGCCGCTCCTGCTGGCGGGAAAGCCGCGTGCGCGTGAGGAAGCGCTCAAGTGTTTGCATTGGGTGGAACTGGATGGCCTTGCGACTCGCTACCCCCACCAGCTTTCCGGCGGACAGATGCAACGAGTCGCGATAGCGCGAGCGTTGGTCCATTCCCCCCGGATTCTTCTCGCCGATGAACCAACCGGAAATCTCGATACCAATACCGGCAGCTCAATTCTCAGCCTGCTGCAACGCCTGACTCGCGAACAAAAGACAGCGACCATCATGGCAACGCATAGTCTGGAAGCGACAGCAGTTTGCGACACCCTCGTGCGTCTGCGCGATGGGCGCATCGTAGAGGTCACTCATCGCTGAGATGTCGCGCCTAAAACTTTTTTACCGCTTGATGGTTCGTCCGCTTTTACGGGAGCCTGTGCGTCTCTCTCTCACGGTGCTCGCAGTCGCGCTCGGCGTTGCGGTTGTCCTGGCGATTGAGCTGGCTGGGAATGCGGCTGCCGGTTCGTTTCACTCCTCCATGGAAACGCTGGCGGGCGATAATGATCTCGAAGTTGTCGCCTCGGGCGGAGTTCCCGAATCGGCAGTCGCGGCCCTCGCAACCTACCCTTCCACTTTGCGAATCTCTCCCCGGATCGAGGATTTCGCCGTGCTTGCGGATTCTCAACAGACGCTTCCGCTCATTGGCCTCGACCTGATCGCGGAGGGCAGCCGTTTTGCCGCTCTGCAATCCGGGGGAGATTCTGCGGCCCAGTCTCTCCCGCCCGGGGAAGATCCGCTCCACGCTCTAAAGGATCCGCAGAGCATCTGGGTGAGCAGCAGTCTGAACAAAAACGCGGGCGAAACCTTGTCGCTTTTGATTAACGATCGCGTCTATCAATGCACGATACGAGGTGTTTATCCGGATGCCGGTGGAAGTGAAAACGCGATCCTTATGGATATCGCCGCGGCGCAGCGCATTCTGAATCGCTTCGGCCGGGTCGATCGCATCCTGATCAAGCTTCCGCCAGGTGCAACTATCGACGGCGCACGAAAAGCGCTCGCCAGAGTTCTTCCCCCCGGCGTGCAGATTCGCGCCCAAGGAACTGGCACGGAAGAAAACCGGAAAATGCTGGCCGCCTTCCGCTGGAACCTTCGCCTGCTGAGCTACATCGCGCTAGTCGTCGGAGCGTTTCTGATCTACAACACGATCTCTGTATCGGTTGTCCGCCGTCGCGCGGAAATTGGAATCGTTCGAGCCATTGGCGCCAGCCGCGCCGATGTTCTGTGGGGCTTTCTCGGGGAAGCCGCATGTCTCGGCGCCGCCGGCGCTCTTCTCGGATTGCCCTTGGGCAGATTGATGGCTTCCGGAGCGTTAAGACTGATGGCGCTTACCGTTGAGTCTTTGTACGTCAGTAGTCGCCCCGGCTCCGTGGCCTTGAACGTGTTCGCTGTTTTCTGGGCTCTCGTGATCGGGGTTGGCATTTCCGTGATTTCCGCTCTGCCGCCAGCCCGGGAAGCGATGAACGTCTCGCCCACCGACGCGATGGCGCTGGGACGCCGGGAATACATCGCGCGGATGCACACGAGACGCGACCTGTTCATCGCGACTCTCCTCGCGGCATCCGGCGCGATTGCCGCTCAGATGCCTGCAATCGGCGGCAAGCCACTTCTCGGATACGTCGCCACCATCCTTCTCATTGCCGCCTCGGCATACGCTATGCCTGCGCTGGTAAGTTTGTTGTCATGGGCCACCTCCGTTCTTCTCAAAAAGATGGTTGGAGTGGAAGCTCTCCTGGCTGCCCGCAGTCTGGCAGCCGCTTTACGCAGGACTTCGGTGCTGGTCGCCGCTCTCGCCACGGCCGTCGCCATGATGGTTTCGGTGGGCATCATGGTCGGCAGTTTTCGCCAGACCGTCGTGAGCTGGATGAATGATCAACTGCCCGCCGACCTCTACCTGAGGCCTGCGGGCGATCCTGCGGCGGACCGTCATCCGACGATCTCCCTGGAACTCACAGAGAAGATTGCAAGCTTGCCGGGCGTCGCAGCCGTCGACCGGCTCCGCGCTTACGAAATCAGTTACGACGGCATGCCTGCAACCCTCGCTGCGGCCGATCTTCGTGTGCTTCGCTCTCACCGCAATTCCGACTTCCTTTCGGGCCGCCCAACAGAGCTGGTCCTCGGTCAGTTGCGCGCACAGAACAACGTCATCGTCAGCGAGCCGTTCACCTACAAACATCACGTCAAGGCCGGAGACTCCCTGACGCTCTCTCTCGGAGATGCCAAGGCCAGCTTCAAGATCGTGGACGTGTATTACGACTATGCCAGCGAGCGAGGCTACATTCTTATGGATCGAGCCACCCTGCTTAGCTACTTGCCGGACCCCGCGCCATCCAACCTGGCAGTTTTTATCGCGAAAGGCGCAGATCTAGGCGCCGTGCGCAAGAGTATCGAGGCGATTGCCGCCGGACACCGCACCCTTATTTTTTCAGATCGCGAATTGCGCAGCGAAGCCATCCGCATCTTCGACCGCACGTTTGCCATCACCTATGCATTGGAGGCCATTGCAATTATCGTCGCGGTCATAGGAATTGCGGGCGCGTTCCTGGCGCTAGTCATTGACCGTCGTCGCGAACTTGGTTTGCTGCGATTTCTTGGCGCATCGTCCCCGCAGATTCGGAAACTGATCCTGGTCGAGGCGGGGCTTGTGGGCTTTCTCGCGAATCTGATGGGATTTGTGCTCGGCTATTTTCTCTCTCTCATCCTGGTCTTCGTGATTAACAAGCAGTCGTTCGGTTGGACGATTCGTTTTCATTGGCCAGTCGCGGTTATTCTGGGAGCTCTCAGCGTCGTCTATGTCGCTACGATTCTCGCAGGACTCTATCCATCTGCAATTGCCGTGCGCCTGAATCCGCTGGAGGTAATCCATGAGGAGTAAGGCTCTGCTCTTCACCGCGCTTTTCCTGTGGCTTCCGTCTTCCATTGCGCAGTACCAGACCGCTGTGCCGGGGTACCATTACGAATTCCCTCGCGATCATTTCAACCATCCAGATTTTCAAACCGAGTGGTGGTATTACACCGGCAATCTGACTGCAGAGGACGGTCATCGCTTTGGATTCGAACTGACGTTCTTTCGTGAAGCCGTCGATCGCGATCCTGCAAGGTCGTCGGCTTGGGACATCCAGGATATATATCTCGCTCATTTGGCCCTCAGTGATCTTGATGGAGGCCATTTCTATCATGCCGAGCGCACCAATCGTTCCGGTCCGGGTTTGGCCGGAATCAGCGCGATAGAGGGGAAAATCTGGAATGGCAACTGGTCGGCCCTGTGGCAGGGGGACGGCCTGATTCTCACAGCCTACGAGGATCGCTTTTCTTTCTCGCTCCAGCTTCATCCGGATAAGCCCCCGATCGTCCACGGGCAAAATGGAATAAGTCAGAAAGCACCGGGGCCGGGCCATGCCTCCCACTACATCTCTCTGACCCGCTTGAGCACGACAGGCAGTCTGTCCGTGGGGGCGAAGACGCATCGGGTTACGGGCTCCGCCTGGATGGACCACGAGTTCTTCACCCATCAACTGGAAGCCCAGCAGATCGGCTGGGATTGGTTCAGCTTGCAACTGAGCGACAACACAGAGTTGATGGTCTTTCGCATCCGGCGCAAAGACGGGTCGATAGATCCCTTTTCCGCAGGGACCTATGTCGATGGTAGCAATCGTTCCATGTTCCTTCAGTCCTCGGACTTTTCCCTTACCCCACTTGCCGAGACGTGGACTAGTCCGATCACGTCCGCCAAATATCCAATTCGCTGGCGCGTGGAGATTCCAAGATTAGGCCTCTCTTTGGAGGTCAGCACTCCATTGAAATCACAGGAGCTCTCCGGAGCGGGGAAGTTTGCTCCGAACTATTGGGAGGGCGCGATTTCCGCTGCAGGACACCGCGGCGCCGGTGAAGTCAGAGCCGTTGGTTATCTGGAGATGACCGGGTATGATCGTCCCGTAGAATTGGGCCATTGATGCCGAAAGAAGATTCCTGCCTCCGCAGTACACGCCGTTTCATTTCTCGCGGAACAAGGAACTCCTGTTTCTGATTTTGAGGCCATCATTGCTATTTCATCGATTTTCTGGCCGATTTCTTATAATGATGAGACTCTTATAGTTAAATCTTCACGGTGCCCTACTGGTGGGAATGAACTCCTCCTGTTAAGGGACCAGGGAAAAGATATAACTTCCGGAATATTTTATGGACTTTGATCAACTCAGTACTTTTTTGGAAGTCGCCAAGTTAGGCAATTTCTCCCGCGCTGGAGAGAAGGTGTTTCGATCTCAATCCGCCGTCAGCGCACAAATCCGCCAGCTGGAGCAGGACTATGGTGCGAAACTGCTGGACCGCTCCGGCAAAAAGGTCCGGCTCACTCCCGCGGGCGATGTTCTTTTTGAATATGGCGTCAGGCTGCTGGCGCTGCGCGACGAATCATTGCGAGCCGTTGCCGACCAAGGTGTAACGCCGCGCGGTGTGCTCGCGATCGGGGCCAACGAGGCAACTTGTCTCTACGTGCTGCCCCGTGCCTTCGAAGAATACCGGCGGCTTTACCCGGACGTTCGGATCAGCATCTATCGCAATTTCAGCCGGAAGATTCTGGAGAGAATTCAGGATGGGATGATTGACGTGGGTATCGTTACCTTGCCGGTCAAACTGCCCCGCCTCGGGGTCGACCGCATTTTCCGGGATCGCCTGATGCTCGCGATGTGTCCCAGCAATCCGCTCGCGAAACTGAAGACGGTCCCCGTCAGCGTGGCCGCGGAGCAGCCGCTGATTTTTCCCAAGGCTGGCTACACCCGCCAGATCATGGACAAGCTCTTCCGACCCTACCAGTCGCAGCTGCGGATCGCCATGGAATTACCCAGCATCGCGATGATCAAGACATTCGTTGCGTCGGGCCTGGGAGTTTCTTTAATCAGTGAGACATTTACCCGCAAGGAAGTACGTTCCGGCGAAATACGTCTGGTTCCTCTCAAGGATGTCGAACTCTGGCGTGAACTAGGGATCGTGCATGATCGGCAGCGCACGCTACCGCGCGCCGCGGTCGCCTTTATAAAGTTGGTCCGGGGGGGAGTCCTCAGCCAGAGCTCTGAAGCGGCCAGGGACTCCTGACAGGACTGCCCGACCTATTGAAGATTGAAGTAAAGCCTTTACGAAGCCACCGCGTGTGGTTCTGTGTCGGATGAGCTCGCGGGCAGCGTGCTTGGCCCAGCCTTCAGATATTCGTCGACGCAGGCTGCTGCCTTTCGGCCTTCGGAAATGGCCCACACCACCAGCGACTGACCCCGTCGCATATCTCCGGCGGCAAACACGCCGGGAACCGAAGTCATGTAATTCGAATCCGCAGCCACGTTCCCCCGCGCGTCGAGCGACACACCCAACTGCTCGATCATCCCGTTGCGCACCGGACCCAGAAAGCCCATGGCAAGCAAAACCAGATCGGCATCGATGGTGAACTCAGTGCCTGAGATTGGTTCGAACCTGGGCGGAGGTCCGACCCGCACCGCATGCAACTGTTTCACATCGCCCTCTGGGCCCGTGAATTTCGTCGTCGCGATACTCCAGTCGCGAACGCCGCCCTCCTCATGCGCGCCCTCAGTGCGCAGTTGCAGCGGCCAAAGTGGCCAGGGCGTCTGTGGAGACCGCTCCTGCGGAGGCACGGGCATGATCTCGAACTGGTGAACGGAAACAGCCTTTTGGCGGTGGACGGTCCCCAGACAATCTGCCCCGGTGTCTCCGCCGCCGATGATAATCACACGCTTGCCTGTCGCGACAATCTCCGAAGCCGCATCCAGCGAATCGCCCAGACAGCGCCGGTTTTGCTGAGGCAGAAATTCCATCGCGAAATGGATGCCGCTCAGCTCTCGTCCTGGAACCTTCAGGTCACGTGGTTGTTCCGATCCGCCGGCCAGAACAATTGCGTCGAATTTGTGTTGCAATTCCTTAACTGCGATGCCCGCCCCCACGTGCGCGTTCGTGACGAACTCGACCCCTTCGGCCGACATCTGTTCTACGCGGCGATCGACAATATGCTTTTCCAGCTTGAAATTCGGAATGCCGTAACGCAACAAACCGCCAACGCGGTCGGCCTTCTCATACACGGTCACTGCATGACCGGCGCGGCGCAACTGCTGCGCGGCGGCCAGTCCGGCGGGCCCCGAACCGACGACCGCAATGCTTTTTCCAGTCCCGTTTCGCGGCGGCTGGGGGAGGATCCAGCCTTCTTTGAAGCCACGTTCGACGATGTTTTTCTCGATCTCGCGGATGGTTACCGGCGGCTCATTAATACCGAGCACACAAGCGGCTTCGCAGGGCGCGGGGCAAATGCGTCCCGTGAATTCAGGAAAATTGTTGGTGGCGTGGAGCTGCCGCACTGCTTCTTTCCAGCGCCCGCGGTATACCAGATCGTTCCAGTCCGGAATGATGTTGTTCACCGGACATCCGGTGTGGCAGAACGGCACGCCGCAATCCATGCATCGGGCACCCTGCCGGCGCAGTTTCTCTTCGGGAGAATCAACGTAAATCTCGAACCAGTCGTTTACGCGCTGGGTGACGGGCCGACGCTGGGCGTGTTCTGGCCCATATTCCATGAATCCTGTGGCCTTACCCATGTTGCACCTGCTGGGGCAAGTTTAGTGGTCGCAACTGCAGGCTCGCGAGGTAGGGCTGAGGTGCACGGCTCACGTTCAAGACGCGTTTGTATTCATGCGGGAAAACTTTGATGAAGCGAGGCAACATCGCGGCCCAGTTTTCCAGAATCATCCGTGCTCGGGGGCTGCTGGTCAATTCCGCGTGACGCGCCACAAGACCATGAACCAGTTGCACATCTTCAGCTTGAATCACTGCCTCGAGATCGACAGATGCGAGATTGCATCGCTTCTGGGTGAAATCCATCCTCTCGTC
This sequence comes from Terriglobales bacterium, assembly GCA_049521375.1. Classification (GTDB taxonomy): domain Bacteria; phylum Acidobacteriota; class Terriglobia; order Terriglobales; family Acidobacteriaceae; genus Acidiflorens. Next base: position 15,900 of record JBEKOW010000043.1, on the reverse strand, counting down.
AAAGACATATGCGAAGCCACCACTCATGCCGGCTGCAAAATTCCGCCCGCAAGGACCCAACACGAGCACCAGGCCATTCGTCATGTATTCGCAACCGTGATCACCAACACCTTCGACGACAGCGGTTGCACCGGAATTGCGCACCGCAAAACGCTCACCCGCCATGCCATTGAAGAATGCTTCTCCGCTGGTTGCGCCGTAGAGCACTACGTTCCCGACCAGGATATTTTCCTCGGGGCTGAAGACTGAAGTTCGCGGTGGATAGACGATCAATCTTCCGCCGGACAAGCCCTTACCGACATAGTCGTTGGCATCGCCCTCTAAGGTTAGCGTGATGCCTCTGGCCAAGAACGCCCCCAGGCTCTGACCAGCCGATCCATTCAGATGAATGCGGATGGTTTCGTCAGGCAAGCCTTCGGAACCATAACGCCGCGCAATCTCCCCGCTCAGCATCGCCCCGACCGCACGGTGAACGTTGCGGATGGGGAATTCTATTTTGACAGGAGTGAGATTTTCCAGCGCCGGGCGCGCCTGTTCGATCAATTGGTGATCAAGCGCCTGTTCCAGCCCGTGATCTTGCGGTTGCACACAGCGGCGTGCTACCCGCCCCGGTACCGGAGGGTTGTAAAGAATAGCCGAGAGATCGATGCCCCGTGCTTTCCAGTGCTCGACCGCCGGCTGCACATCGAGCATGTCGACGCGGCCAACCATCTCATCGACCGTCCGGAAGCCCATCTCCGCCATATACCCGCGCACTTGCTCGGCGAGAAAGAAAAAGAAATTGATGACGTGCTCAGGCTCCCCTTGGAACTTCTTGCGCAGTTCCGGATCCTGCGTCGCAATCCCCACCGAACAGGTATTCAGATGGCACTTGCGAAGCATGATGCAGCCCATCGTGATCAGCGGGGTGGTAGCAAAACCGAATTCCTCAGCGCCTAACAACGCCGCGATCACCACATCGCGCCCGGTTTGCAGTTTGCCGTCGGTTTGAACGCGCACGCGCCCGCGAAGATCGTTGAGCAACAAGACTTGCTGAGCTTCGGCGAGCCCAAGTTCCCAGGGGGTACCCGCGTGCTTAATGGAACTCAACGGGGAGGCGCCGGTCCCGCCGCTGTCTCCGCTGATCAGGACGACGTCGGCATGAGCCTTGGCGACACCGGCCGCGACCGTACCCACGCCGACCTCCGCCACCAGCTTCACGGAAATGCGGGCGCGGGGATTGACGTTTTTTAGGTCGTAGATCAGCTGGGCCAGATCTTCGATTGAATAGATGTCGTGATGCGGAGGCGGCGAAACCAGCCCGACTCCTGGAATCGAATGCCGCAAGCGCGCGATGACTTCGTCCACTTTGTGCCCCGGGAGCTGGCCACCCTCGCCGGGCTTTGCGCCCTGCGCCATCTTGATCTGCAGTTCATCGGCGTTCACGAGGTAATTCGCAGTCACGCCAAAGCGGGCTGACGCTACCTGCTTGATGGCCGATCGCCGGGAATCACCGTTGGAATCGGGGATGAAACGCTGTTCGTCTTCCCCGCCTTCTCCGGTATTCGATTTGCCTCCGATTCGATTCATCGCGATGGCCAGTGTTTCGTGGGCCTCTTTACTGATCGAACCGAATGACATCGCCCCGGTCGTAAAGCGCTTCACAATTTCCTTTGCAGGCTCGACCTCTTCAATGGCGATGGTTCTCTCGGCTTTCTTGATCTTCATCAGACTGCGCAGAGTAGCTAGATTGTGGCTCTGGCTGTCGATGAGATTCGTATATTCCTCAAAGGTTTGGAAACTGGATTGGCGGACAGCATGCTGCAGTTTGGAGATCGTCAGCGGATTGAGCAGATGATATTCGCCGTCGGTGCGAAAGTGATAGCTGCCGCCGACGCTCAGTTCAGGGTCGTATTCGCTTATTGCGCGGGAGGCATGTTCATGCTTCATCTGCGCTTCGCGCGCCAGCACCTCCAGGCCAACGCCCTCAAGTTGCGACGTCGTACCTACGAAATACTTATCGACCAACTCCTTGTTCAATCCGATAGCTTCGAAGACCTGGGCTCCGCGGTAGCTTTGCAGGGTTGAGATTCCCATCTTGGAGAAGGTCTTCAACAGGCCCTTGTTGATCGCCTTGATGAAGTTCATGGTCGCGACTTCCGCAGTCACGTCTTCCGGCAAATAGCCGCGATGAGCGAGGTCTTCCAAGGCCTCGAGCGCGAGATAGGGATTGACGGCGCTGGCGCCGTAGCCGATGAGCAAGGCAAAGTGCATGACCTCGCGTGGTTCGCCGGACTCGACGATCAGGGCGACCGAAGTGCGAGTCTCCTCGCGCACCAGCAAGTTATGCACCGCGGCCAGCGCAAGGAGGCTGGGAATTGGCGCATAGCCCTTATCCACGCCGCGGTCGGAGAGAATGAGCAGCGTGTATCCCGAGGTGACGGCCAGGGACGCACGGCGGCAAAGCTCGTCCAGCGCCCGCTCCAGGCCCGACTCCCCTTCTTCCGCGCGGAACAGCGCCGGCAAGGTTATAGCCAGCAAATCTCCGCTTGACACGCGGCGCAACTTTTCCAGGTCCCGGTTGGTCAGAATGGGGTGGGGCAACTTCAGCGTGTGACAGTTCTCCGGGGTTTCCTGAAGGATGTTACGCTCCACACCGATGTAGCTGATCAGCGACATCACCATCTCTTCGCGGATCGGATCAATTGGAGGGTTCGTTACCTGCGCGAAGAGCTGTTTGAAATAACTGAACAAAGACTGTGGCCGGTCGGAAAGACAGGCGAGCGGAGTATCCGTTCCCATCGAACCTATCGGTTCTTCTCCGTTGCAGGCCATGGGTTCCAGAATCATCTTCAGATCTTCGTCTGTGTACCCAAAAGCCCTTTCTCGCGAAAGCACAGTTTGGTGGTTGGCCGTATGGACGCGCGAAGGTTCAGGCAACTGATCCAGGGTGACCTGGTTTTGCTTCAGCCACTCCGCATAGGGCTGTTGGAAGGACAGATGCTGCTTCATTTCTTGATCAGAGACTATGCGGCCTGCGACGGTATCGACCAGAAACATTTTTCCGGGCTGCAAACGGCCTTTGATCTTTATCTTTTCCGGCGCAACTTCCAATACGCCCGCTTCGGAAGCCATTACCACCAGATCGTCATGGGTCACCACGTATCGGCCCGGGCGCAAGCCGTTGCGATCGAGAGTCGCGCCGATCACGCGCCCGTCGGTAAATGCGATCACAGCCGGTCCGTCCCACGGCTCCATGAGCGAGCAATGGTATTCATAGAACGCCCGCTTCTCCGGACGCATGTGCGGATTTCCAGCCCAAGCTTCCGGAATCAGCATGGCCATCACGTGGGGCAGGCTCCGTCCCGACTGGAAAAGCAATTCAACCGCATTATCGAAATTGGCGGAATCGCTGCCACCGGGAGCAATGATGGGGAAGAGCTTCTTGATGTCTTCGCCGAACAGGGTTGACTGGAGCAGCGATTGGCGCGCATGCATCCAGTTCACGTTGCCCCGCAAAGTGTTGATCTCGCCATTGTGAGCGACGTATCTGTAAGGGTGCGCCAATTGCCAACTTGGAAAAGTGTTCGTCGAGAACCGCTGGTGAACCAGGCAAAGCGCGCTCTTTAAATCGGGGTCGGAGAGTTCGATATAAAAATTCGCAATCTGAGGAGCGAGCAGCAATCCTTTGTAGACAATCGTGCGTGCGGAGAGGGAGGGGATATAAAACGTCTCACGGTCCTGAATGTCCGATGCGCTGACTTCCGACTCGGCGCGCTTCCGCACAATGTAGAGTTTGCGTTCGAAAGCATTCTCGTCCATTCCGGCGGGGCGGTTGATGAATAACTGCTGGATATAGGGCTGGGAACCGCGCGCGACGCGGCCGATGGCAGAGGCCTTGACGGGCGTATCGCGCCAGCCGAGGACCGCTAATCCCTCTTCACGAACAATGCGCTCCAACATGCCTTCGCACTGCAGGCGCTGGTGCTTCTCGACGGGCAGGAAGATCATGCCGACGCCGTAAGCTCCCGACCCGGGAAGTTTGAAGCCGAGCCCGGCACATTCACGTGTGAAGAATTCGTGGGGAATCTGGATGAGGATGCCGGCGCCGTCGCCGGTTTCGGGGTCGCATCCGCAAGCGCCCCGGTGGGTGAGGTTGATCAGTACCTCAATGCCCTTATTAATAATGTCGTGGCTTTTTTGTCCCCGCACATTGGCCACAAACCCAATGCCGCAAGCATCATGCTCATGGGCAGGATCGTACAACCCTTGCGCCGAAGGCAGACCATGGGCCCGTTTTTTCTGGGGTAAATCCATCGCGGTAACACCCAACGTCCTCGCCCCCTGGACCAAGCCCTCTGGCCGAACACACGTGGGTCCAAGGCGCGCAAGAGGCGCAATTTTCAAGTTACCTCCTGAAAGACAGGGAAGTACAATCCAGAATTTCGATTTATCGAATAGAAAAAACCGGCGGAGGCGAGCCAATAAAAAAGAGGTCCGCGGCGTGCTGCGGACCCCTTTAAGAAGGACTGGACCGGGATTTACTCGACGCCAGCCAGAGCTGCAGTTAGTCCTGCGATGTCGGCTCCCAAATCGCGTCCATCGGTCCCCATGCTCTGATAAGGACTGCCCGGCATGAGTTGGTAATTTCCTCCGTTGGCGTTGTTATATGCGGCGAAATCAACGAAGTTCACAGCGGTTGCGAACATGTTGCCGGTTGGCCAGGCGGATTCCGGATCGCGTTCAGGGGCTGCGACGAGCGCGTTATTGTTGAACGTGTAGGTGCCGAAACAGCTATTCAGGCTGGTGAGTGGGACGTCGGAGTGCGCGCAACTGGTGGCGCCGCCGCTGGCGTTCCATACCGGGTAGCGGCCGGCGGTAACGATACTGTTCGTGAAGACAAATCCATACATCTGTGGGTTGGAAATCTTGTTGCCCAGCGCCAGAATGCCGCCTTCGGAATCCGGGAATCCGGTAATGTGATCGATGGTAACGGTATTGAGCGGATTTACCAGCCAATTGTTGCCCATGGAGAATAACCAGCCTCCTCCGATATAGGTTCGGCTGATGTCGTCCATCACAACATCGTGAATGCTGAACCGGGTTCCTGCCAGGGCCGGCGCCCCGTCCGCTCCGTTTCCAGAGAGTACAGTGCCGATCTCGATACCACCGCTGGCATGGATGATGTGGGTATATCGAAGAGTGATGTCTGTGACCTGACAGATCGGACAGACGTTAGCTCCCGACTTGATATGCTGGCTTTTGGGAGTGAGAAGTATGGCATCTCCAGTCTCGCCGAAACCTCCCCAGACGTTCTCCATCAGATTGTCTTCGACCAACACACGTATCGCATTTTTGAATTCCAGGTGGTGGCGCACAATAAATGGGTTGCCCCCGACTCCACCCTGGAAAGGCGAACTGCCCCTCATCCACAGCCATGGCTTGAAGAAGTGATTCAAGCGGATGGTAATGTCTGTCGGAGTCGTGGTAGCTGCGGCTCCTCCAAACAGGATCGCCTGGGCGGAAGCTTCCAGGAAATTGTCCTGGATGAGGTAAGTACCGTCCTGAGAACTGCCAGAACCTGCATGAATGGCATGCGCCTCGGTGCATGTGCCGGTCAGAGCGGTACAGTGAAAGTCGCTGAAATAGGAATCGACTACGGCAACATTGTTGGTTCCCGAGAGTTCGAAACCTTCTATCGCCTCATCCTGGGTTGTTCCGTGCACCCAGCTTCGATCGAGCACGATGTAGCTGGCCGTGCCCCCGGCCGCGATTGACATTAAAGTGGCCGCTCCCCTGGTTCCGACCGGTCGCGTCACCTCCAACCCGATTAGACGGTAGTGATTGGCGCCGGACTGGAAGACGACGGGACCGACGAGTTCCGAATCAACGAGCTTAGCCAGCAAATTCTGTGGGTTACTGCAGGGGTATTGAGGACGGCCTGGTAGCAATGCAACGCCTGCATAACAAGGTGTGAGGCGTTGCCCCTCGGCAGGCAGGGCGCTGTCGGGAGTGCTAGTGCGAATGATGATCCAGTGATTGTTATCGCAATTCCGCGCGGGGAATTTGAAAATTCCCGTGAACGCAGCGCCAGCCTGCAATTGGATCGTATTGCCGCATTGAGCGCTGTTCAATGCCGCCTGCAGGTCGTCGCCAGCGCTGACGACAAGAACTGGGCCCGGGGCGGGAGTGTCGGCCATCGAGCTGGCTATGGCCGTGATGGGCAGTTGCGCCGGACCATCGTATCCTGCAGGGGATTGCGCGAATAAACAGGCGGAAAGAACTGGAACTACCAGGACAAAGAGTCGGTAGGTCATTGCATGTCTCCTGAGCGAACTGACGAATGAAGGCGCCCATAATATCACGATCAGGAGCCGATTCCGACCATGTTCCGAGCCTTGTCCGTGACATCCGTGGTACGTAATCTCTTGGTGGGAGCCGCGTTTCAGCCAACGGCTTCGCAGGATCCAATCTCAAAGGCCTGCGCGTCCGAAAACGCAGGTCAGGGCGCGGCCACTTCCGTCTTTACCAACACGGGCCGCCAGCCAAACGCCGCTACTATGACACCCACGGCATTCCCAGCGAGCACCATCAAAAGACTGATAGCGGGCACCATATAGCGCACAATCGGAAGAGCAACGAAAGTTGTCATTCCCCAGTAGTACAAGGTTATCCCAGTTGCGATGAAAAGAAAGTTCCGTTGCTCTCTGGCGCCACGCCGCGTAACTAAGGCCCCGAAAGTGAAGAGAGGCAAGTAGAACAGCTGAATTAGTAAAGCCCACCGTTCATGATGGTGAGAGTCGTTTCCATACCAACTTACGGCGGCCTTGGTAAGGAATAAGAGCGCGACCGGGAGGGGGCTTCGCCTGGTGTGTGCGATGAGCAGCGTCACCACTTCGCTATTGCTTTGTAAATCCTTTCTATGAGCGGCAAAATCTTTTGCCAAAAGCTCAACGGGCCGGGGCAATGCTGGAGGCTTCTGAACCTTGTTGCGGCCAGTCCCGAATGTAATGCCATCGAGCAACGTCGCCGTTCCATTGGTGCACAGCGGGATGATGTGCCCGGCCGTCCGCGAGGCCCATATTTCCCACGGTAGAATACTCAGGCTGAAAGCGATCAGGACGGTCGCAGAGAATGCCGCGCGCGTTCTACGGGTACACTTCACGTCACATACCCATGGCAGAATGGCGAAGACCGCGGCCAGCCCAATGTTAAACGGCTTCGCCAGCGCAGCGAAGGCGGCGACCGCGCCGCATACGGACCCCCAGACCAATACGCCACGCCCGTTCGACAGCCATCGGGAGAAGGCGAGTACGGACGCACCCAGAAGCACGCTTACCAGGGGCTCTGCCGAAGGTTGTTTGGAAAGCCAAAGGTGAAACGGATAAGTCGACCAGAGGAAACACGCCGCCAGACCCGCACGCGCGCCAAAGTTCTCAAACGCAATCATTGCCACCATGACCGAGGTTGCTACGGTAAGCAGACCTTGCAATGCTCTTAAGCCTGTTTCATGCGGCATTCTAACCCGATCAGAAAGCCAGAAAGTTGCCCCATACACGACTGGAATACCGGGCGGATACTTGAGGGCGGGTTTCCCGGAAGGCAGATAAAATCCGTGGCCGCCTGCCAGTTGGCGGGCGACCGGTTCGTAGAACACATGATAGTCACCACTCTGGTTTTCCTGCCACGGCGCTGGTAGTGCGCGCAGGAAAACTAAGTGCGCGGCGAGTGACAAAGCAACCGAAACAACCAGCAGAAATAACTTGCTTCGGGTGGCTGGATACCAGCATTCTGCGCCGAATCTGGCGGCGATTGTGCGCACGGATTCCCTTCGCTGGGGGAGGGCACCACTCTACGCTTGTTCTTTGGCCGTGGGTAGATTGAAAGACTTTTCATTAAAACCGCATGAATTCCGCTCAAGCGAGATTGATAGCTTGAATCTTGGGGAGATCAGACGAACTTCGATCGGCTCACGAAGAAAGTCGCACGCCCGAGGACACATGCATGAAGGCGCGCCTCGTTGAGACTTCGGTCACGATCTGGTCGCGGGAGATTATCTCAGGCTTTCATTGGACCACACAGAGTGTTGACACAGGAATTTGCATGCGACTCGCGACTAAGGCGTTCGAGCAAATGGCTTAAGTACAGCGAAGAAGAACCCGGTTGATCATCCTGCGTGCAGGCCGGCATGCAAGAGGGTTGAGAGAGTATTCATCAGAGCGGTTTGACGGGACCCCGATCTTGATTGTTGAATTTCCGCCAGGGCTGGGGTGGCTGCAGGCCCAGCAGCTTCGGCGAACGAAAGGCCGCTGCATTAAAAGCTTTCAATACCGAGGAATTTCGTTTTTCATATCCTGTCCGCGGGCCCTGTGGCTCGTTGGTGTTCGGAGCGCTTCTGGAAAATATCTTGACAAAGAGCGAAGGCTAAACTATAAGCCGTGGAACGGCAATAAGCGGTTAGATTCAAATAAGGGGTCGGCCATACTCGGCCACAAGTTCAAGTTCCGGTCGTTCGGAGCTGGGGGGAAGTTGTTCCCATGCTCAGGTTAACCGGGGTTCGCTCGCAGCCTTTTGGAGGGGATATGCCAGTATTGAGTCGCCGTCAAAGTCTTCTCATAGTCTTTTCGATTCTGCTGATATGTGGGCAGATGTTCGCTGGCGTCACCGCTAGCATTTCCGGGACCGTCAAAGACCCCAGCGGCGCTTCGGTTGCCGGAGCGACCGTCACCGCGACGAACGTTGACACCGGCATAGCGGAAACTCAAACTACCAACGCCCAGGGTTTTTATTCCTTCCAATCCTTGCCCTTGGGAAAGTATGCGGTCGAGGTCCAGCAGAAGGGCTTTAAGACCTACCGCCAGACCGACCTGGTTCTGGACGTCAACGCGGCTCTGATGGTTGACGCTCCCCTCCAGGTGGGACAGACGTCGGAAAAGGTGGAGGTCTCGGCCGACATGCTGCACGTTGAAACCATCAGCTCGCAGATGGGCGAGGTGATCGAAGGCAAGCGAATAACGGACGTCCCGCTTCTCTCGAGAAGTTACACCGATCTGTTGTCGCTACAGCCCGGTGTCGCCGCCGCCAATTCCCCTATGAGCGGCGCGTATGCGGGCCCGTTCATTTCCGCGGGATTTACTGTGCCGCTGGTTTCGGGTGACGAAACGTCCGGAGCGGTTTCGGTTAATGGCATGCGCGAGTCGGCCAACGGTTTCATCCTGAACGGCATCCTGACGCAGGAAATCGGTTACTCCGGCGCGGGCGCGATACCGAACCTCGACTCCATTGCGGAATTTCGAATTCTGACCAACAACTTCGACGCCGAGTACGGCAACTATGCCGGCGCCCAGGTCAACGTAGTAACCAAATCGGGTACGAACCAATGGCACGGCAGTGTTTTTGAATTCCTCCGCAACACGAATCTGAACGCGCGTAACTATTTCGACCCTCCCGGAACGAAGGGTGCCTATCATCAGAACCAGTTCGGTGGAACCTTTGGTGGCCCCATTGTTCGCGACCGCGTTTTCTTTTTCGCGGACTATCAGGGAAACCGAAGGGTGCAGGCGGTTCCGCAGACCATCCTTGGGGCTCCCAGCGCCGCGACCGAGTCGGGAGATTTTTCCGGGATCGCTTCGAGTCTTACAGGCAGTGTGAATGGATCGGCGTGGGCGGCTGCGCTGACTCAGCAGTTTCTCACGAGTACGAGCCAAACGGTTGTCGCGGGGGAGCCTTACTACTTCCCCGGTTGTATTAGCGGCGATCCGACCGTCGGGTGCGTTTTCCCCAATGCCATGTTGCCCCAGGGTGCTTTTTCACCCATCTCTCAGAAACTTCTCGGCTATATCACTCCCGCACCCGCCTCGACCATTGACCCAACAAGCGGTACGGGCACGTTTTCGACGAATTCGGGGGAGATTAATATCCACGACAACAAGTTCAGCGGCCGCGTGGACGCGAACTCGCGCTTTGGACTGCTGACGGCCTACTACTATTTTGACCGCTTCGACCGCATCGATCCTTACTGGCCCGGCAATGCTCCAGTGTATCCCGGGTTCGCGATTGACGGAAAAGGCAAGACCAACAATATCAACCTCGCTGCCGTCAAGACCTTGAGTTCCGCGTCAGTCAATGAGTTCCGTCTGGGCTTCTTCCGCTTGAATACAACTCTCAACCGGCCCTTGGGAGGTACCGGAGTCAAGCTGAGCGACCTCGGATTCCAGTCGGGCAACGGTGGCGCTCCGGGCATCTACGTCGGAACCTTGGGAGGTACCGGAGTCAAGCTGAGCGACCTCGGATTCCAGTCGGGCAACGGTGGCGCTCCGGGCATCTACGTCGGAACCCCCAGCGTTGAGGGAATCCCGGAAATTGATTTCAACAATTTCGTGATCGGCGTCCCCAGTCGTCCCAATCAATTGCTCGACAACATCTACCAGGTGTCCAACAACTTCAGCAAAATCATCGGGACCCATACCATCAAGTTTGGAGGCCAGTACCACTTCAATCAACTGGAAGAGAACCTCTCCAACGTCGCCAACGGCAACTTCTTTTTCGGCTCGAACTTTGCGTGTTGCCCGAGCGAAACCGGAAGCGATTTCGTCGACTTTCTGCTCGGCGCACCCAGCCAGTTCGTGCAAGGCCAGTCCTATCCCTCTTATGGACGGAGCTTTTATTTTGGTCTCTATGGGCAGGACAGTTGGCGGGCGCGTCCGAATCTGACTCTTAACTTGGGATTACGTTACGATGTCAGCTCGCCTTGGTGGGAAAAGTTTAACGAGATTCAGACCATCATTCCGGGCGAACAGTCTGTGGTATTCCCGGGATCGCCCACTGGGTGGGTTTTCCCCGGGGATCCGCACGTTCCGCGCACACTGGCTCCCACGCGCTGGAATAATTTCGGTCCGCGACTCGGGCTGGCTTATTCTTTCGGAGACCACGACGGAGCGCTGGCGGCGCTGCTGGGCAAGTCGGGAACTTCCAGCCTTCGAGCCGGGTACACTCTGGCCTACACTTCATTCGAAGGCGCAACCGACTTCAATGAAATCGGCGATGCGCCATTTGGCGACTACACCGGGCCGGGCGAGCCGAGCTTTGCAGAGCCTTTCATACGGCGTGCTGACGGGGTCAACATTGGTCAGCCTTTCCCCGTGGCGGCGCCGCCCAAGCACGTTTCCGGCAGCCACCCCGCGAGTGGTTCTCCCTATGACACGCTGGCAGAGTTCTATAACGCCTTCGGGACCATCGGGAGTTCTCCGGCGTTCTTTAACGGCAATCGCCTGCCCTATGCGGAAAATTACGAACTCTCTTTCCAAAGGCAATTCACGCCGGCGGACTTGTTGACGTTAAGTTATGTCGGAACCCAGGGGCACAGACTCTTGTCCTCAAAGTCCGCCAACCCAGGAAATCCGGCTTTGTGCCTTGCGACCCCGGGGTGCGGTCCCGGAGGCGAAAACAACATCTACATCAATGGCTCGTCTGCCGTGCTGACGACCCGGTCGGTGCTTCCCGGTGTTGAACTCACTCCCGCCCAGGCCTCCGCAGGCCTATCGGGACCGGTTGGGACGCTGCTTCCCGATGGTAACTACGGAATCGTTCCTTTTGGAAACGATTCGTACTTCATCACCTCCGGCAAGTCTTCGTATAACTCCTTCCAACTGAATTACCGGCACACCTCCCAGCGTGCGCAGGTCCTGGTCGGCTATACGTACGCCAAGGCGTTGGACGATGCCTCCGGCTACGGCGAACAGATCAACCCGATCAACCCCGGTTTGAGCCGCGGCCTGGCAGCCTTCGACACGCGCCACAATTTCGTGGCCAGTTACACCTACGTGCTTCCCATCGACCGCCTGCATGGACCGAAGCGCCTGACCAACGGGTGGTCCATCAGCGGTATTTCGACCTTTGCAACTGGACTTCCGGTGACCCTGGTCGAGACTGACGATCATTCTTTACTCGGCACATCGTTTGGCGGTCCCATTATCCAGTCGGTCGACACGCCTGATCAGGTGGCTCCTCTGCATATTCTTAATCCGCGAGACACCAGCAACCATCTCTATTTCGACACCTCGGCTTTCGCCCCCTCCGCAATTGGCTTGGAGGGTGACGCGAGAAGGCGGTTCTTCAGCGGGCCCGGAATCAACAACTGGAATATGGCTTTCCACAAGGACACCCCGCTTCGCGAGGGCGTGAACCTGCAATTCAAGGCGGATTTCTTTAACATCTTCAACCACGCGCAGTTCGCCACCCCTCTGGGACTTTGCGGCAGCGTGTCCAACTGCTCCCAGGTAGCCAATTTCGGGGCGGTAACTGCAACCTCCGAGTTATCGCGTACCGCGCAGCTTTCTCTGAAACTGAATTTTTGAGGGGTAATCTAACGCAATTGTAGCGCCCGCCGGGGGCTTCCGAGTCCCCGGATCTTTCTCTTCAACCCGGCGTCCCACGCCGGAATGTCAGGAACACAGTTCAGAGATTCTCGGCCATGTCGGTTCCCAGCGCTCTCGCGGCAACGTTAGTGGAACCCGGGCGGTACGAGATTCGCGAGTATCCGCTGCCCGATCCTGCGCCGGGATGCGTGCTGGTGAAGATGGAGGTTTCGGGAATCTGCGGGACCGACAAGCACACGTACCAGGGTTATGTCGGGCAGTACGGAGGAGCGGGCGCGCCCCGGCCCGTGCCGTTTCCGATCATTCAGGGACATGAGAACGTGGGGACCATCGCAGCGATCGGCGGAGCTGGACCCTATACCGATTTCGAGGGAATTCCCCTGCGCGTGGGCGACCGCGTCATCGTCGGCCCCAATGTAAGCTGCGGCCAGTGTTATTACTGCCGCCATGATTTCCCTTACTACTGCTGCGAGAAGACGGTGGACTACGGCAACAACATCAGCGCCAAAGATCCTCCACATTTGTTTGGCGGGTGGTCGCAATACCTGTATGTGGTTCCCGGGAGTTTTCTGGTGAAGATACCGGAAGACCTCCCCTCCGAAATTGCCGTGCTTACGGAGATCATGGCAGTAACGGTGGGATTGGACCGCGCCAAGCAGATTTCCGCGTTCCCGAACGAGTCGTTCCGCTTCGATGATTCGGTGGTGGTCATGGGAACCGGACCTCTGGGCATGTGCTTTGTGATGAAAGCTCGGATGCTGGGGGCGGGGACGATCATCGCCGTCGACCTTTCCGAGTACCGCCTCGACTTCGCGCGAAAGCTGGGCGCGGATCAGGTTCTGAATGCCGCTCGCACGTGCGAAGCAGAACGCCTGAGTATGATCCGGGAGTGGACCCACGGCCGCGGCGCGGATGTGGTGGTGGAATGCGCAGGCGTGCCGCAGGCTGTCCGGGAGTCGCTGGAAATGCTCCGCGTAGGCGGCTTGCTGGTGGAGGCTGGCAATTTTTCCGACATGGGAGAAGTATCGATCAGCCCGCACCGGCATTTGTGCGCCAAAAATGTGCGTATTCTCGGAGTGGGCGGGGAAGAGCCGGCAGCTTACGGCCCGAGCATGCGGCAGATGGCTCGCTACATGAAGCATTATCCGCTGGGAGAATTCGTGACTCATCGCTTTGGCTTGAGGGAGGTTGATGCGGCGATGAAGAAGTCGATGGATGCCGATTCGATGAAAGTAGTGATCGATCCCTGGTCTTGAACCGATTTTAGACTTGCAACATAACCTATAGAGGTCGTCCCGATGACAGATGTGAAATCGCGTTTTCATTTTGCGTGCGCGCCCGATAGCTGGGGCGTGCTCGATTATCCCGGCCCTTCATGGAACCAGTCTTACGAGAAGATGTTGGACGAGATGGTGTGGGCCGGCTACACCGGCACGGAACTGGGACCCTACGGATTTTTTCCGACCGATTCTGCAGTGCTGAAACCGCAACTCGACAAGCGCAAACTTAACCTGCTGGGCTCGTTTGTTCCGGTGGTCCTGAGCGATCCCGCGTCCGCTGGAATTGCGGTTGAGCATATTCGCAAGGTAGGGAATCTGCTGGCGGCTCTGAAGGCACCCTTTCTGGTATTGGCCGACGCGCAATCGGATGAACGAAACCGCATTTCGGGCCGCGTGCCACGGGATGGCAGTGCGGCGCTGACAGCGGCGCAGTGGAAAAATGTCGCTCACGTCGTGGAGGAGGCCGCCAAGGTTTCCGCGGAATTCGGACTGGACCTCGTTTTCCATCCGCACGTTGCCACCTATGTCGAAACCCCCGAGGAGTGTGAACGCTTCTTTGATGTAACGTCCCACACCGGCATCGGGCTTTGTCTGGATACAGGGCACTGCGATTATGGTGGCGGCGACTCGATCACCGAAGCGGCGAAGTTCGCGAGTGTATTACGGTTCCTGCATATAAAGGACGTCGACACGAAAGTTCTGGCGGAGGCGCGGCGCAAGCAACTGACCTTCGAAGAGGCGATCGAGGAAAAGGTGTTTACCATCATCGGACAGGGTTCTATTGATTTTCCCGCGCTGTTTCGATTGCTCGACAAAAATAACTACTCGGGCTGGATGGTGATTGAACAGGACGTGAAGTTTGGGGCCACGGTGATTCCGCCGGCGGAGAGCGTCGCCGCGAGTTTGCGATATCTTCAAGGGATTGTTGCAGAGATGGATGGGGTGCGTGCAACCTAGTTCGCGGGATACGCAATACGCTGATTTGTTGGATCGAGTTGAGGACTTCAGGATGGTCCCTTGAGTATTGAGGTCGCAACGGCCGCCGCCCCGCCTTCCGTGCAGAGTCATGTTCCATTGCCGCGGCGGCTGGGAATGTTGAATGCGCTGTCCATCAACATGTCAAACATGGTTGGGACGGGGCCATTTATCACGGTGCCAGCCATTCTCGCTACTCTGGGCGGCCCACAATCCCTGATTGCGTGGGGCGTGGGCGCGACGCTCGCCATCGCCGACGGGTTGGTATTCGCGGAACTGGGAGCTTCGATCCCTGCGTCCGGCGGATCCTACATCTTCCTGCGCGAATGCCTGGGCCGCTACCGCTGGGGCCACATGATGGCATGGATTTTTGTGTGGCAGTTTCTGTTCAGCGGGACGCTCGAGATTGCGACCAGCAGCATCGGCATGGCCGAGTATGCCGGCTTTCTCTGGCCGGGTCTGCTCGCGTACCGGTGGGGAATCAAACTCCTGGCGGCTAGCATCACCGCCCTTGCCGTTCTGGCTCTTTATCGCAAGATTCAGGACATCGCCCGCTTGATGCTGGTGCTTTGGGTGGGCATGTTGCTCACAGCGGCCTGGGTCATTTTCGCGGGGATGACCCACTTGAGCCCCAAACTTCTCTTCGATTTTCCACCCGGCGCGTGGCAGATTGGGCTGCCCTTCATGCTGGGGCTCGGCAACGGCACCATGCTCGTAATGTTTAACTTCCTCGGCTATTACCAGATCTGTTATCTCGGGGAAGAAGTCAAGCAACCGGAGCGCGTCATTCCATGGGGAGTGATCGTATCGATTCTGGTCGTCATGGTCATTGATTTCCTGATTTCCGTCAGCTTCACGGGAGTCTTGCCATGGCGCGAGATGATACAGCCTGGAACACAGGCATTTAATGCGGTCGGTTCCGTTTACATGGAGAGAGTGAGCGGCCACTGGGCTTCCGTGCTGATGACGGTCATGGTCGAGATCACGGCGTTTGCAGCGACCTACGCCATGCTCCTGGGGTACTCACGCATTCCATACGCGGCCGCGCTGGATGGCGCTTTCTTCCGATGGTTTGGGGAGGTGCATCCGACCAAACGGTTCCCCCACCGTTCCCTCTCGCTCGTCGGGCTCCTGGTCATCGCAGCTTGTTCCTTCGATCTGGTGCAGATCATTACGGCTCTGATGATGGCGCGCATACTTTCGATGTTTGTGGCGCAAATCATCGGACTGCTGGTTTACCGGCGCTATCGGCCGAACGCTCCGCGGCCGTTCCGAATGTGGCTGTATCC
>JBEKOW010000042.1:0-24498 GCA_049521375.1 Terriglobales bacterium | reverse complement strand
CAGGTCGAGAAGGAAAACGAGCTCTGCTACGAAGCTCCGTTCTACACGCTGGGACCGCTGGTCACCGACATCGCTCCTGGCTACGACCACATCACGTCGGCGATCGGCGCGGCGATGATCGGGTGGTATGGTGCATCCATGCTGTGCTACGTCACTCCGAAAGAGCACTTGGGCCTGCCCGACGAAAAAGACGTAAAAGACGGAATCATCGCCTACAAAATCGCCGCCCACGCCGCCGATGTGGCCCGCCACCGTCCCGGCGCGCGCGACCGCGACGACGCCCTCAGTTACGCTCGCTACAAGTTCGACTGGGAAAAACAGTTTGAACTGTCGCTCGATCCAGAAACCGCGCGCTCCATGCACGACGAAACCCTGCCCGAAGAGGGATACAAGACCGCCGCCTTCTGCTCGATGTGCGGCCCGAAGTTCTGCTCCATGAACTACTCCAGCAAGGTGGACGAGTACAACAAAGAGGTTCATGGGCTGGAGAAGAAGGACTATTCGGGACTGGTGGAGAAGCTGGTTACGATCAAGTAAGTAACTGTCGAGGTTGGTGCCTGCACACAGACCGCCCTCGGGCGAGCGCTTGCGCCGGCCCGAAAAGCAGGGCGCGTCATCGTGAGGGTGCGGCAGCCGCTACTCTCCGCACCCCGAGGGAATTGCGACTAGGGGACAACTTTGAGTGCTGTCAAGAATTATTTTCGGTTCTCGTCTATGTCAACAGGGGACTGGCTCACCCCTCCAACCCAGAAGACTGGGGTTTGGTAGAATCTGCACATGCCGACTGTGCTACGGTCTGGCCCTTACCGGTTCTACTTTTACAGCCACGAACCCAACGAACCATCTCACATTCATGTCGATCGCGAGGACCTGTCGGCCAAATTCTGGCTCGACCCCGTCCAACTGGCGCGCAATTCCGGATTTCGTGCTAGCGAACTGCGCGCGATACAATCGAGGGTGACCGAACACCAGGCGGAATTCTTGGAGGCATGGAATGAGTTTTTCGGCATCGGCGGCGGATGAGCGAGTGCTCGACATTCAGTTCACGGACGACTCGCTGAGCGTAAGTCTGCGTGACGGCCGCGTGATTACGGTGCCCCTGGCATGGTATCCGCGCCTGCTGAATGCCACGCCCGCGCAGCGCCGGAATTGGACGATTGCCGGCGGCGGCTATGGCATCCACTGGCCCGACTTGGACGAGGACTTAAGCACCGAAGGATTGCTGCGCGGCGCGCCCGCGCCCAAAGCATCCATGCGCACAAAGTAAATTCCTCGATCTCGCGGAGACTCGTGCCCAAACATTCGAACTTCCATCATAGGATTTCGTGGCTTCCGCGCCGACTCCAAAAAGATTGACACGCTTGATGCGCTCGCTGCGGCGCAGGATCGTCCGCGCAGCTATCTCATCAACGAAGCCATCACTAACTACATCGAGCTGCACTCCTACCAGGACGCGCTCGTCCGCAGCTCGATGTAGTTGGTGATGGCGCCACAATGGCCCGAGGGCTTTTAATATCGGGCCGCATGCCCGACATGTCAGCCACTCCGTCCCGACCCCCACCTCAGCGGTACTGGTCGAGAACGCGCACGCTCCGGTACAAAGCCTCAGCCAGAGCCGCGATTTGCTTTTCCGTGCGCGCAAGATCGCCGTGGTCAATCGCCTCGTTCACCCCCGGTATCACCACGGCCGCGTAACCCGTGTACTGTCCCGGAGCATAAATCGCATGGTGATACCAGGGTCGGTTGGGCAGCCCATCGGGAATCAGCAACGCGCGCTCGGCCTCGCGCAAAGCGGCATTCAGGCGCTCGGGCGCGGCCGGAATTTTCCGCTGCTTCTGCAGAATTTTCGCGCCCGCATCCTGCAAGTGCCGGGCACCGGCAAACGCAGCGTCAAAATTGGGGGCCTTGTCCCCGAACTTGTCTCGCGCCTTGCTTCGAGCTACGTCAAGGTAGACCAGAATCTCCTTGCCGTAATCTTCGTAGTCGTAGGGTAGGACATCCGCATCGGCCATGCGAATTGCTTCTAAGCCGTAAACGCGCGCCATCTCCTGCTCGTACGCGAAGTCCGGATCGCCGAACTTCTTGAACCAGGTGAAGTCATCGAATGCGGAGTGATACACACCATACGCGCCGCTCGAACTGATGTCGGTCGAAGGCACGCCCAGATGCTGCAGAAAGACCGAGTAGTCCGACCCGCTGCCCAGATCGCCAACCGGCACATCTCCCGGAAACGACGCCGCGGGCGAACGCGAGTTGCCGGTCTTGTTTTCGTCGGATCGATGCTTTTCGTCTTTCGGTTGGCTCGCAATTTTCCACGCGTCGTATACCGTTCCGCCTTGCGGCGACGGCACGGCCTTCGAGATCTCGCGAATAAATTCTTTCAGGCTGGGAACTCCGGAAGCTCCAAACTTTTTGCCTGAGACGGCGACATCCATGTTGAAATAAGCGGCGGCGTTCGACAACTCCTGCGCGTGATCTTCGCCCCATTCGGTGGAGCCCATCAAGCCTTCTTCTTCCGCATCCCAGCTTCCGAATACGATCGTCCGTTTGGGCTTCCATCCCGACTTCAGCAACTCGCCTACGCCATGAACGGTTTCGAGCAGCGCGGCGGTTCCGCTGTTCGGATCGACCGCGCCATAAACCCAGGCATCGCGATGATTGCCTGCAACCACCCACTCATTCGGAAACGCCGTTCCCGGAACTTTGCCGATCACATCCCAGATGGTGCGGAACTGGTAATCCTGTTTCAGGTGCAGCCTCACCTTCGCAGGTCCCGGACCAACGTGATAAGTGAATGGCAATGCTCCCTGCCATTCGCGCGGAGAAGCCTGACCGCCGAGATGTTCGAGGATCGGTGACGCATCCGCATAACAGAGCGGCGTCACCGGAATCTTCGGCAGCTGCTCGGACTGGGCAGGAGAAATCCGTTTCGCATCCGGCAACGACGGTGTGGCCGCGATTCCCGGCGTCGTAGGATCGCCCGGGAACTGGAACATGTAGCCGATCGACCCGCGCTGCACGCCGCTCGCCGGGCGCCACGGCCCTTTCGGATACGCGTCGCCGCGATAATATCCGTCGTCCTTGGGATCGGAATAAATAATGACTCCGGCCGCCCCGCGTTCCTGCGCAACGAAAGCCTTGACGCCGCGGAAGTTCTCGCCGTAGCGCACGATCACGATCTTGCCGTGGACGTCGACATTCATTTCCTTCAGCTTGTCGAAATCCTCGGGCGAACCATAGTTGGCATACACTCATCGACATGCTCGCGCCGCGGGCCATGCATCTCGACACCCGGCGGCGCGGTCATATCGACGCGAATCTCTGCCGGGTAGTTGAACCATACCTTGTATTCGACAATCGAAGTTTCCAGGCCTGCGTCGCGGAATTTGCCGGCCACATATTCGGCGGTCGCCTTGTCCTCGGGAGATCCGGCAATATGCGGAGCTTGCGTGAGAATTCGCAAATGCTCCTCGGCCAGTTTAGGATCGGGCACGGCCATGAACTTTTTCTCGATCTCCTGCTCGTTGGCAACGTCGCGAAAGCCGGCGATTGCCCAACTCGGGGGTTGGCGATTTGCTCCGTGTACGTTGGCCCCATTGCCGGCCCGGGCATCGGACGCCTTATCGAAGGCCTGAAGACTGGCACAAATCAGCAACAGCAGCAGCACGGCACCCGAACGATATCTCATGACACTCCTTGTTCTTTCTCTTGTCGACCTGCCCCGTTTGACGCGAAACCTTCGGACGAAACAAAGATTGTATCGCGGCTGTAACGTTGGCGATTGTGCGCGTTACACTGAGAGGCGATGAGCAGGGCCCCAACCACGCGTTTTTCGGATCGGGTGGAGAACTATGTTCGCTACCGGCCGGGATATCCGCCGGAAGTTCTCGATCTTCTTCGCAACGAGTGCGGGCTCCGGCCCAGTCATGTGGTCGCGGATGTGGCTTCCGGAACGGGCTTATTCACGCGCCTGCTTCTCGAGAACGGAAACTACGTATACGCCGTAGAACCAAACACTGAAATGCGCGAAACGGGCGCGAGCGAGATGGCATCGTACAAGAAACTGGTTTCGGTGGCGGGGAAAGCTGAGCAAACGACGCTCGCTCCGGCATCGGTCGACTTCGTGACGGCTGCGCAAGCCGCCCACTGGTTTGATTTGCGCCGCACGCGCGACGAGTTTGTCCGCATCCTGAAACCGGGCGGATGGTGCGTGCTGATCTGGAATGAAAGGCTGACTGACGGTACGCCGTTTCTGTGCGAGTACGAACAGCTTCTACTGACCTACGGCACCGACTACAAGGAAGTGCGCCACGAACGGACGACCGCGATCATCCACGAGTTCTTCACGCCCGAGGCCAGTCAAGAGCGCATTTTCACCATGCGCCAGCAGTTCGATTATGAGGGCGCCGCCGGACGCCTGTTGTCATCTTCGTATGCGCCGCTGGAAGGTCATCCTAACTATGCGCCGATGATGCGCGAGTTGCAGAGAATTGTCGGCATTTATGCCGAGAACGGCAAGGTTGAATTCGAATACAAAACGCGCGTCTATTACGGACATTTGTAATGTCGATGGCACGCCCATTTGTAATGTGGATGCGCAGGGTTTCAAATTACAAATTAGAAATTACAAATTACCAATTCCCATGTCCGAATCCAAATCGTTCCACATGTCGCCCGAGGAGTTCCGACGCCACGGCCATGCCGTCGTCGACTGGATCGCCGATTACCAGTCGCGCATCGAAAGCTTCCCTGTTCTGTCCCGCGTGCGACCGGGAGAGATTCGCTCGAAGCTCCCGCCTGCTCCGCCCGCGCAGGGCGAGGCTTTTGACCAGATGATGGAGGACCTCGACCGCATAATCCTTCCGGGCATTACGCACTGGCAATCTCCCAACTTCTACGCATACTTTCCTGCCAACGGTTCAGGGCCGGGCATTCTGGGCGATCTGCTTTCCTCGGGATTGGGCGTGCAGGGCATGCTCTGGTCCACCAGTCCGGCTTGCACAGAACTGGAAACACATGTGCTCGATTGGCTGATCCCGATGCTCGGTTTGCCGGATAAATTTCTTTCCACCAGCGCCGGCGGCGGAGTAATTCAGGACACCGCCTCCAGCGCGTCATTATGCGCGCTGCTGGCGGCGCGCGAGCGGTCCACCGAGTTCGCCAGCAACCGTAAAGGGTGCGACGGAAAGCTGGTCGCCTATTGCTCGACGCAGACTCATTCCTCGGTGGAAAAGGCAATGAAGATCGCGGGCATGGGCTCCGATAACCTGCGCGCAATTGCCGTCGACGAGAATTTTGCCTTGCGTTCCGGCGCGCTCGAAGAGCAAATCGCGGCCGACATCAAAGCCGGGCTCGTTCCCTGCTTCGTCTGCGCCACTGTGGGGACGACTTCGTCTTATGCCATTGATCCCGTCCGCGAAATCGCGCGCATCTGCGGCCAGCACAACATCTGGCTGCACGTCGATTCCGCCATGACGGGCACCGCCGCAATCTGCCCCGAGTTTCGTTTCATCAACGACGGAGTCGAGTTCGCCGACAGCTACACTTTCAATCCGCATAAATGGATGTTCACCAACTTCGATTGCAACTGCTTTTATGTTGCCGACCGCAAGCATCTGGTCCAGACGCTTTCCATTCTCCCGGAATACTTGCGCAACCAGGCGACCGAATCGGGCGCCGTGATCGACTACCGTGACTGGCATATCCAGTTGGGACGGCGGTTTCGCTCGCTTAAGTTGTGGTTTGTGATCCGGCATTACGGCGTCGAAGGCCTGCAACACCACATCCGGGAGCACATTCGCCTGGCCCAGCAGTTCGCCGAAAGGGTGCGTGATGATGCGCGATTCGAAGTGGCGGCGCCTGCAAAACTCAACCTCGTGTGCTTCCGCTTGCGTTCGGGGGACGATGACAATCAAGTTCTGATGAACCGACTCAATGCCAGCGGCGACCTCTTCCTGACGCATACCAGGCTCGACGGAAAATTTACGCTTCGAATGTGCATCGGCCAGACCCATACCGAGGGTCGCCATGTCGAGCACGCGTGGGGGCGCATCCAGGAAGAGACTGCGAAGCTCGGGGGATGATGAAGTGACTCCTGAAGCGCGTCCGATGACCCGGGAAATTTCGGCGGGAGGCGTCGTGCTGCGGGAGATCGCCGGAGTCTGGCACGTGGCGCTGATCGAACCGCAGAAAGAAGCCCTGCCCCCTGCTACACCTCCGCCGAAGCGCGTGCCGGCCGTGTTGTGCCTTCCCAAAGGGCTGCTGGATAAGGGCGAGAAGTCGGAGGCGGCCGCCCTCCGCGAAGTATTTGAAGAGACCGGAGTCGTAGCGGAAAAAGTCGCCAAGCTCGTCGACCTTAAGTATGTCTACGTGCGAAGCTGGGGCGACGGCGCTCGCGTGTTTAAGATCGTCAGCTTTTACCTGATGCGCTACCTGTCCGGCGAAATCGACGACGTCACCGACGCAATGCGCGTGGAGGTCAAACGCGCTCTCTGGGTGCCGCTCGCTGACGCGGCCAAACTGATGGCCTATAGCGGCGAGCGCGGCGTGGTCCTGCAGGCGAAACAGCATCTGGAAGCCTACGGGCTGAATTCAAATGTCGAGTCTTTGCCTGGCGGGCCCTCGAAAACCAAAGCGAAAAAGCTAAACTCGCGACGGCGGAAATCGCCTTGATCTTGTCACACGCATATGTGATCTATGCACTTGCGCAACAAAAGGAAAAATGATTGTTTTGTCGGCGCTAACGTGTTGCATACAAAAGATTTACCTTGACATTGGCGACTGCAAAAGCTAATCTGTATTCAACTTAATAGGGCGCATGCCGTTGCCATCCTCACCCCACATCTATCGGCATGCGCCCGTTGTCTTTTTGGGGTGAATTTTCCCGCTAAAATCCAAATCTTAGTCCTTCGTTGTTGCCAGCGCCCGATCCAGCGACTGCTTCTCTTTTTCCGTTAATGGCCGGACTTCGCCCTTCCTGAGATCCCCCAGTTCAAGCGGCCCAATCGAGGTTCGCAGCAGCCGCAACACACGAACATCCAGCTCTTCAAGCAGGCGCCGGATGTGGCGGTTCCTCCCTTCATCCAAAGTAATTTCGAGCCAACTATTTTTGCCGCCCGCGCGCAAAAGGCGCGCACGCCTGGCACGCAGCAACTCGCCGTCGACCATGCAGCCTTCCACCATTTTCGCAACCAGATCAGCATCCGCGACGCGATCGACCTGCACGTGGTAAACCTTGTCCAGATGGCTTTCAGGTTCGGTAACTCGCGCAGCCCATTCGGAGTCATTGGTTAAGAGCAGCAGGCCTTCGCTCGCCTTATCCAGCCTTCCCACCGGACCAACCCAGGGCGTGCCCGGCTCGAGCAGATCGTAAATTGTCTTTCGGCCTTTCTCGTCCGAGGCCGTAGTTACAATCCCGCGCGGTTTATTCATGGCGAGGTAAAGGGCCGCATGTTTCCCGACCGGAACGCCATCGACTTCAATCCGGTCTTGTGCCATGCGCACGGAAGTTTCCGGATCGCCGATGATTCGTCCGTTCACACGGACCTTTTTGGCTTGAATCAAAAGCGCCGCGCGCGAGCGTGAGCAATAGCCCATTTTTGACAGCGCCCGCGCTATTCCGCAAACTTTTCCCGTCTTCACACGTCTATGCTAAATGGGCCTCGTGGATTCCCTCTCGCCGTTGCGTCTGCGCGCAGCGGGCCGGCATGTTAGGCTGCTTCCGGGAGCCATTTGGGACGTTCCATTGATTGCCCGCGTCTTCAAAGCATTTCAATATCGCGATTTCCGGCTGATGTGGATCGGCGCCTGCACGTCGAGCATCGGCACGTGGATGCAGATTGTCGCGCAGGGATGGCTGATCTATCGCCTCAGCCACTCGGCTTTTCTGCTGGCACTCGACCAGTTTCTCGGCGGCATTCCCATCTTTTTGTTTTCGCTGATCGGCGGGGTGGTCGCGGACCGCGTCGAACGGCGGCGCATCCTGCTGGGCTCCCAGTGGGTGCAGATGGCCAGCGCCGGACTGCTCACGATTCTGGTGGCCACCGGCCGTGTTCACGTTTGGCACATTCTGTGTCTGTCGTTTGTCTCGGGATTTGCGCAAGCCTTTGGCGGGCCGGCTTACCAGGCGCTCATTCCGACTCTGGTCGAAAAAGAGGACATGCCGAACGCCATCGCCCTGAATTCGATCCAGTTCAACGTAGCGGTCATGGTCGGCCCCGCGCTGGCCGGACAAGCGCTGGCAAAACTGGGCGAGAAGTGGTGCTTCGGGCTGAACGCCCTGTCGTTTCTGGCGCCCATCATTTCCCTCAGCCTGATCACGGCTCGTTTTCTGCCGCAGAAAACCAAAGAGACGATGTTCTTCAGCCTGAAAGAAGGCATCAAGTTCGTGAGGCGCCAGGCTTCGATGGAAGCGCTCATCATCCTGGCGTTCTGCATGACCTTCCTCAGCATGCCGATGCGCACCTACATTCCGGTGTTCGTCAAAGATATTTTCCATCGCGGACCGGAAACCTTTGGCAACCTGCTGGCGCTCATGGGCCTCGGCTCCATTTTCGGCTCGCTGGGTGTGGCTAGTCTGGGCAATGTCAAGAAGAAGGGACGTCTGGCGCTGGGCGCACTCATGAGCCTGGGGATCGGGATCGGAGGGTTCGGACTTTCCAAGTGGCTGCCGCTGAGCGGGGTCATGCTGGTGCTTTCGGGCGCTTCCATGATGGCCGTCTTCGCCAACGTCAATTCGCTGGTGCAGTTGATCACCACTAACGAGATGCGCGGACGCGTCATGAGCGTCTACAACTTCGCGTTTCGCGGCGGCATGCCCATGGGCAACCTGCTTTCGGGATGGCTCGTACCCATTTTTACAGCGCCCGTAGTCCTCGGCGTCAATGGAGGCCTCCTGGTTCTTCTGGGGCTGTATTTCTTCATCGTGCAGCGGCGCGTGGCCGCCCTGTAAGCGAGGAAGCGTGGTTTCTCGAGGTGGAATCGTGCGGTGTTTTCGCCGACCGGCGGTTCTTCAGCCGAGATTATTTCAGGGCGGCGTGAATCGTCTTCAGCAATGCAGCTTTCGTAAACGGCTTATCGAGAAGGGTGATACCCTGATTGAGTTCGTCGGCCTGCGCAATCAATTCTCCCGTGTAACCGGACATGTACACGACTTTGACATGAGGATGCAAGATTTTTAATTCCCGTGCAAAGTCTGGACCGCTCATCCCACGCATCACCACATCCGTCAGCGCGAGATCGATGGACATGAGGTGAGACTGCAGTTGAGCCAGTGCCGTTTTCCCATCTTCCGCTTCGATAACCCGGTAGCCGTGGTCTTCCAGCATTCGCCGGGTCAGAGTGAGCATCAGCGGATCATCCTCTACCACCAGGACGGTCTTGCCCTCTCCCCTCGGAACTTGCGTCTCGACTGTAGCCTTGGGCGCGAGTCCCAGCTTGTGATCCGCAGCCGGCAAATAAGTCTTGAACGTGCTGCCTCGATTGGGTTCGCTGTAAACCCAGATGTGACCACCACTTTGCTTCACAATCCCATAGACCGTCGCCAGGCCCAGTCCCGTGCCCTTCCCAACCTCTTTGGTGGTGAAGAAGGGGTCGAAGATTTTTGTGACGGTAACCGGATCCATGCCCGTGCCATTGTCGCTGATGGCCAGCAGGACGTACCTGCCAGGCTTCAAGGGGGGGTGCCGCAGCGCCAAGTCGGCGTCGAACTCCTGGACCGATGTCTCCACAACCAGCTTGCCACCTCGGGGCATTGCGTCGCGCGCGTTCACCGCAATATTCAGCACGATCTGGTCCAGTTGGGAAGGGTCGGCCTCCACGACGGCCGTGTCTTCCGCCTGCCGCACGATGATCTGGACATCGTCTCCCATCAGCGGACGCAGTAGCTTGATCACGTCTTTCAGCGAATCATTCAGATCGACCAGCTGCGGCTGAGCGCTGACTTGCCGGCGGCTGAAGGAGAGCAGCTGACGGGTCAGGGAAGCTCCCCGCCGCGATGCCTCCTGGATGTTGTCGAGGTAATGCGCCAAGGCGTCGCTTTCCAGACGACCGCGGAGCAACTCGCAGCAAGCCGTCACGATGCCCAGAACATTGTTGAAATCGTGCGCCACGCCACCCGCCAGCCTGCCGACCGCTTCCATTTTCTGCGCTTGACGAAGCAGGTCTTCCGCACGCCTTTGACCGGTAACATCGCGGGCGATGATCGACGCGCCAACAATGTCGCCCTTCGCATCTCGAATCGGAGACACCGAAATCGAGACGTTGAGGTGCTGGCCATCCTTCCGGACGCGGATCGATTCAAAGTACTCGACCCGCTCGCCCGACCGAATCCTCTTCAGAATCCCAGGGATTTCATCGCTCCGGTCCGGGGGAGCGAGCATGGTAATCGGCTTGCCAATCATTTCTTCAGCGCCATATCCGTATATGTGTTCCGCGCCCTTGTTCCAGTGTGTAATGATCCCATCGAGGTTCTTGCCGATAATCGCGTCTTGCGAGGAATCGACGATTAGCGCGAGCCTGTTCTGGTATTCCAGGAGCTCGCGGTCTTTGCTGGCCGCCAGCTCCTCGTGCGCTTTCTGCAGCTCTTCTTCAATGCGCTTGCGGTCGCTGATGTCGCGAATCGCGCTCAGCACCAGCATCCCGCTCTCCGTTTCCACCGGCGACAGACTGATTTCAACGGGAAATTGCGAGCCGTCCTTGCGCCTGCCCCGCAAGTCCAAAGCAGCTCCCATCCTGCGCGTGGCGGGCCGCTGCTGGAAACGTTCACGATGCAGGTGGTGATTCGCGCGCTGCGCGGCCGGGACCAGCAACTCTACCTGTTGCCCGAGTAACTCGCCTTGCGTGTATCCAAAAAGATGTTCGGTCTGCGAATTGACCTGGACAATCTTGCCCTCAAGATTCACTGCCACCATCGCATCGGGAACGGCCTCGAAAAAACTTGGAGAGAGAAGCGTTTCGGTCATACTTCGGGCGAGTTGGGGCAGCTTCCTTTCGGGCTCGGGCTTAAAACCTGTGGACTGCATACTTTCCCCACACAGTTATTACTAACTATACGTCGGAAACAAGCCGCCGCCCAAGAAAAAAAGTTGTTCGCGTAGATACTCGCAGGTTCGATGCCGGGAAGAGAAAGTAAGGGAGGAGTTAGTGGCGGCAGCCCGAGCAATATCCACCCACCTCAAGCCGAGAAACGACGATGTGAAAACGGCAGTCCTGCTCGAGCTGTTTTTTCAGGGATTCGAACGTCTTACTCACGAATTCGGTGATTTTACCGCAGCGCAGGCAAGCCATGTGAATGTGGTCACGGTCAAGCTTGCGCTCGTAGTAGTGGCCGTCTCCGTTCAGGTGCAGCAAGTCCAGTTCGTCGATCATGCCCTGCCGCTTCAGCAGGTCCAGCGTGCGGTAGACGGTACTGCGGTCGACGGAAGCATCCAGAATCTGCGCCTTTCTCAGGATCTGGCTGGCGTCGAGATGCTTGCTGGCCGTCTCGATGACGCTCAGGATCGCTCTTCTCTGCGAAGTCATGCGGATGCCGCGGCTTGAGAGCTGCCTCTGTAGGTGGCCCGGAATTTCAGTCTTCGGAAGAGGCATTGTGGGTTTGTCCTGTAGCTCCTGACTCCATGCGCTGGCGCTTGGTCCGTGGTTTTGCTGCGGACACTGCAGCGTGGGCAGTCGCAACTGATCGCAAACAACATGCAACGAAATCTTCTGGCTGGCATTGACAGTCAAAAGACTCGTCTTTTACGCTTGCGATTGTACTTCTTATTGCGACCCGGTCGCAACAAGAAATTTCACGGACTACTATCTTGCATAGTAAATTGATGCCTCAAGACGCAGTTTCTCTTACTGGTAGGCGCATTCGTTGCCCTTTGGCTCGAATCACCGT
Organism: Terriglobales bacterium; assembly: GCA_049521375.1. Classification (GTDB taxonomy): domain Bacteria; phylum Acidobacteriota; class Terriglobia; order Terriglobales; family Acidobacteriaceae; genus Acidiflorens. Next base: position 12,617 of record JBEKOW010000042.1, on the reverse strand, counting down.
GGCCTCTCTGCTCTGCCTGGCCTTCATATTTTTTTCTTGCGCGTCTTCCCACGCGCAGGAAAGCCCCTACATTGTCACCTACGATCATTACCTCGAAGAACCCGGCAATCTGGAGGTGGAATACTTTTCCACCTTCGGCACCCAGCGTGCCGGCAACGACTTTCACGCCTTCTGGACGGAGTTTGAGTACGGCACCACCGCGTGGTGGACCACTGAGTTCTATGTGGACGGGCAAACTACTTTCTCGGACAGCACCGTGTTTACCGGCTTCCGCCTTGAAAACCGGCTTCGCCTGCTGGAGCATGAGCACTGGGTTAATCCCGTGCTCTACATCGAATACGAGCAAACCAGTGGCGCCGATAAAATTCTGAAAGAAGTGGAAGGTCACGACGTCGAATCCGATTTCGCAGAGCCAAATTCTGTACTGCGCCAGGAACACGACCATGAATTGGAACTCAAACTTCTGCTTTCCAGCACCTTCAAGGGTTGGAACGTTGCCCTGAACCCGATCTTCACTAAAAACATTTCGCCCAGCGAACCATGGGAGTTCGCCTACGCCCTGGGAGCCAGCCACCCGCTCGCGATGAAGGCCTTACCGCAGCGCTGCAATTTCTGTCGCGAGAACTTCATCGCAGGGGTCGAAATTTATGGCGGATTGGGGAACGTACGGAATCCCGGGCTGCCCAACACCTCGCACTATCTGGCGCCGGCGGTTGCGTGGAACCTGCCATCCGACTGGACGTTCCGCCTGTCGAGCGGCTTCGGTCTGAACGACAACAGCCATCGTCTCCTGCTCCGCTGGGGAGTTTCTCGCGAATTCACCGGCTTCGGAGAAATGGTGCGACATCTTTTCGGAGGCCGCGTATGAAAACGCGCTCCACTCGAATTCAGTTCGACCTGTTAGTGCGATTCCCATTACCTTGCATCATGACGATCATTCTCTGTCTCTCATTCGCGCAGAGGCTTGCCCTCGCACAGAATGAAGGAGCCGCGACGCAACGGCCCCGCCAATCCGTTTATGCTCCGCTGTTGAAGGTTCCGATCGCGGCACGAGCGCGAGAGAATCCGTTCGAAGGCAATCCTTTGGATGCAACCGCCGGTGGGAAGCTATATTCGCAACACTGTGCCGACTGTCACGGACCCAAAGCAGGAGGCACCCGCAATGGCCCGAGTTTGCTGCGGGAAGAAGTGCAGCACGCAACGCCCGGCACCATCTTCTGGATCCTCACCAACGGCGTGGTCTGGCACGGTATGCCGGTCTGGTCTAAGCTGCCAGAACCCGAGCGGTGGCAGATCGTCACATTCCTGGAGTCGTTGCACCCGCAATCGGGCCGACCCGCGAATGCTCCGTAATCGCGATTGAGAAATGAAGCGCTCGGGAGTCGACCGCTCGTAAACGAAGCGATCCGCGCTTTGAGGATCACGAATCTCATTCCTGATCCGGATTGCGCAGCGCCGCCAGAGCCGCCTGCCCCAGGCTGATCCCACCGTCGTTCGCGGGAACCGCTCCGTTGGTCCAAAGCTGCAAAAGACTGTCCTTCAATTCCTCTTTGATGTCCTCGAGCAGAAGTTCGTTCTGGAATACTCCGCCCGAGAAAACGACTGTGTCCACGTTATGGTTGTGGGCCAGCACTCGAATTGCCTCCGCAACGCCGTGTGCCATGCCGCGCTGAAACGCGCGCCCGATCACTTCCATCTTTCGACCGGCAATTCGATCCCTGACAACCGCCTGCAGCAGCGGACGAAAATCCAACTCCGCGTTCACCAGCGGAAACGGGTAGCAGTCGGTCTCTCCCGCGGCGCGGGCGATATGCTCTACCCACATGGCGGCCTGTCCCTCGAATGTGATTTCGCGAGTAAAGCCGAGCAGCGCCGCCACCGTATCAAACAACCGGCCGACCGAGGTCGTAGGAAATGTCCGCACGTTTTTGTGCACTAACTGCAATGCCGTCCGGTAGCGCGCCGGAAACGAAAACGGTGCATCCTGCATCGCGGGCAAGCCTTCCACCTGCGCCAGAAATCCAGCCGCGGCCTGCACGGGATACTGCGCGGCCGCATCGCCTCCCGGCAGCGCCGCCGGCCTCAAGTGCGCAATTCGTTCAAATCCACTCGACAGGCTGCCCACAAATATTTCCCCGCCCCAGATGCTACCGTCGTCGCCATAGCCAGTGCCGTCGAAACTGACGCCGAGAACCCGCTTCTCCCATTCGCCGCGTTCGGCAAGCACGGAGGCAACATGCGCCCGATGGTGCTGCACGACGCGTTTGTCGGGAGCTGGCAACTGCAGCGCATGCACGGTCGAGCGATACTCCGGGTGAGCGTCGTGCACCACGACCACATCTTCCCAGCGGATTTCGTACATCGTCATCAGATCGCGAATCGTTTCCTCAAAAGCGCGCAATGCCTCGTAGTGATCGAGATCGCCAATGTACTGGCTCACGAACGCCTGCCCCTCGACGACGAGTGTGACACTGTTTTTCAGGTCGGCACCCAACGCAAGAATGGGCCTTTTGCAAGACATCGGAACGCTGGCCACCGCTCCCGGCGCGTAGCCGCGCGATCGCCGTAGAATCGCCGGGCCAAGCGCCCCAACTCGCGCCACCGAGTCATCGACGCGTCGCGCGATCGGACGCTCGCCGACCAGAAATGCATCCGCAATTTCCGACAACCGCTCGAACGCATCCTGATCGTCGTAGGCAATCGGCTCGCTGGAACGGTTCGCGCTCGTCATCACCAGGATGCGCGGAGCGCCAAATGCAAACAGCAATTTCTGCAGCGGCGTGTAAGGCAGCATGATGCCAAGCTCGCGGTTGTCGGGAGCCACTCCGGGCAGCTCCAATTTCGCGGGCGCGAGCACAATCGGCCGCTCAATGGAGGTAAGCATCTCCAACCCTTCGGAAGAGAACTCTCCCAACTCCTGCGCCTCAGCGACGTGCCCGACCATCACCGCAAACGGTTTCTCTTTGCGGAACTTTCGCGCGCGCACGGCGGCGACCGCCTCCGCGTTTTCTGCGTCGCACGCGAGATGGTACCCTCCCAGACCTTTTACGGCGACAATCTTCCCGGCTTTCAGCAGATCGACCGTCTCACGAATCACCCGCTCATCGCCGCGCACAATTTCCGCACCGGTTCGCAGATAGTAGTGCGGCCCGCACTCAGGGCAGGCAACCGGTTGCGCGTGGAATCGACGGTTGGAGGGATCGTGATATTCCTCGTCGCAATATTCATCCAGCGGCCAACTCTTCATCGTCGTATTCGGCCGGTCGTAGGGAAGCGCGAGGATCACTGTGTAGCGCGGCCCGCAGTTCGTGCAGTTGATGTAAGGATAGTGGTAACGGCGATTGCTCGCGTCCTCCATTTCGCGCGAGCACTCGTCGCACACTGGAAGATCAGGCGAGATGCGCACCGTGGGCTGGCGATTGCGCTCGCTCTCCTTGATGATGAATCCCTGCAACCCTGCCAGGTTCGCGGGCGTGACTTCGACTGCGACGATGCGCGCAGCGGGAGGCGCGTCGTTCTTCAGGCGTTTGAGAAACTCCTGTAAGACAGGTTCGTCGCCCTCCAGGTGGATCGCAACTCCCTCTTCTCCGTTCAGCACCCATCCTGACAGCTTCAATTCGCGGGCGATGCGGTAGACGAATGGACGAAAGCCCACCCCCTGTACCACCCCGCGAACTTTGATCAGACAAGCGCTCGCCATAGCTGGAAGATATTTGCCTATATCGTCAATAACAGAATCACGGCAGCGGGCGCCATGTTCGCGCCCATCCTTTGATCGCCGGATACCGCGCTGCTGCCCTGCCCTGCTAATCTCATTTCTGCGTGGATCAAGAATACAACGCCATCATTCTGGGAGCCGGTGCGGCCGGGCTGATGTGCGCCATCGAAGCCGGCAAACGCGGCAGGCGCGTCTTATTGCTCGAACGTGCCGATCGCATCGGCAAGAAGATACTCATCTCCGGCGGAGGCCGCTGCAACTTTACCAATCTTCATACTGGCCCCGACAATTTCATCTCGGCGAATCCACATTTCGCGAAATCAGCCCTTGCCCGCTATCATCCCGACGCATTTCTGCGCCTTGTCGAAAAGCATCGTATCCCCTATCACGAGAAAAAACTCGGCCAGCTCTTCTGCGATCGCTCGGCCAATGACATCGTCGCCATGCTCGAGGAAGAATGCCGCGCCGCCGGAGTCGAGGTCCGAATGAATGCGAAAATCACTGACGTGCGCAAGGCCGAGCGCTTCACACTGCGCACCGAAGATGCCGCCTTCACGGCACCGAACGTGGTGGTGGCTACCGGCGGCTTGTCGATCGAAAAAATTGGCGCGACACCGTTTGGCTATACGCTGGCGCGGCAATTTGGCCTGAACATTCAGCCCATGCGCCCCGCCCTGGTTCCTCTCCTCTTCAGCGCATCGGATCGCAAGCGCTGGTGCGATCTTGCCGGAGTCTCCACCGAAGTCGTCGCTTCCACCTCGAGCGGGAAGGAAAGCTTTCAGGAAAAGATGCTCTTCACGCATCGCGGCATCAGCGGCCCCGCCATCCTGCAGATCTCTTCATACTGGAACGGCGAAGAATCAATTTCGATCGACCTCGCCCCCAACATCGATCTCATCGCGCTTTTGCACGCACAGAGTCATCGCGATCAGTCGACCTGGAAATCGTTGTTGAGAGAAATCCTGCCGCGCCGCCTCGCCGACCGCTGGTTCGAACTTTTTCCACCTGCGGGAAATTCCGACCGAGCCTTTGCCGAGGCCGAACGTCAACTCCACGCATGGAAGGTGAGACCCGAGGGAACCGAAGGCTATGGCAAGGCCGAAGTCACCGCGGGCGGAGTCGACACCGATGAACTCTCGCCTCGCACCCTGGAATCCCGAAAAGTGCCGGGCCTGTTTTTGATCGGAGAAGTCGTGGATGTTACCGGCCAGCTCGGCGGTTTCAACTTTCAGTGGGCCTGGGCATCGGGCGTTTGCGCCGGCCAGGCAGTTTGAAGAGCAAGTAAAAAGGCAGAAGTAAAAAGGCAAAAGTAAGAAGGCAGAAGTCAAAATGAAGAAGTAACCCGAGAGTGCCTCACTTCTTCAATCTGACTTCTGCCTTCTGACTTGCTTTTAGAGTTCCGCGCCTTCCTTCATGAACGGCATGCGGGCCAGAATATCCGCCGCCCGGTCGACCAGTTTCAGATCTTCACTCGTGAAGTCCGCGCCTGCCAACTTTGCGTCCAGTCCCTTGCGCGAGATCTGTACCACTCCCATCACCGGCTCGCCGGACCGCGCAACCGGAACAGAAATGATCTTCTGGATCGGCACCTGGTCCAAACTTCGATCTTCTTCGTCGCGCGAAAGTTTGATCGCTTCAAACAGGCTGGCATGCCGCACGCGCATGAAAGAATTCGACAACAGGGGGGTACGCGTCGCGGCCGTCCGCGCGGCTACCGCCGACCCGGTCAATGGCAGCGCTCCCGTCGCGCGCAGTTCGACGGGGAAGATGAACCGCAGGCTGCCTTTTTCCAATCTCAGCAACGCCACTTCACTGCGCCGCACATTGAGGATCTGCGCCAGCTTCACGCACACTTTTTCCGCGCTCGGAGACTCGCTCAGCATCGCCTCAAGCTCAGTGATTTCCGCCTTGGCGGTTTTCTTCGCAACACCTTGACTGCCGGAATAGGACATAGTCGGGCGACGAACCTTCCTCATTATCCTGAGTCGCCCGGCGACATCCGACAAGTTACTAGAGTACTTGCCGGCGCAATGCAGAAGCGATTTCAGGGTATGTCCAAAAGAGTAAACTTTTTATGCGTAGGAAAGGTTTTTTCAATGGCGATTCGCGACAATTCCACAGCGATACGCGCTATAGTAAAAACATACTTCGTTACAACGGAGTCGAAAGTTGTGGCTCGCGAGTAACGCTTATGTCTTTGCTTTCTTGCGTCAAACCATTACTGGAATTAGGTATCTGTAAGGAGAACTACATGGCCCGCAAAACCAATGGAACCTGCACTACCCGTAGCAAGAAAACAACATCTGCTGACGTGGTTCCCCAGCAGCAGACTCCCGTGCAAGCTGCGCCTGAACTTCGCAAAAATGTCACGCCGATCAACCTGGTCGCGAAAAAAGCGAATGTGGATATCGATGAGGAAATTCGCCGCCGCGCCTATGAACTGTTCTTGGAGCGTCACGGCGCCCCGGGGGATCAGGCTCAGGATTGGTTGCTGGCCGAGCGTGAAATTCGCGCGCGTTATACCGCGCCGAATCAGTCTGCTTTCGCCGCTGGCCAGGGTCGGAGTTAGCCTTTCGGCCCAGCTATGACCGGCAGCGCCTCGGCTAGCGGTTTCCACCACGCCGAGAATTGTTCCGCGTGCAATTTCGAATACGAAACATTCAGGCGCTCGAGTTCCGCCAGCACTTCTGTGACTGCGTTGCTGGCGGCTTGGCGCGCCGTTTCGCTCAGCTCGGCCCCGACCTCGTATTGCTCGCCTGTGATGCCGATCAGCAGGATGTCCTGCGGGCCTTCGCCCGTCAACTCGGCAATCAGCAGTGACTCGGAGAGCACTGGAGAATGCGGATCCATCCGCACCGGCGCCGGTCCGTGCCGCAGAATGCCTTCTTTCCTGTAGAGCGTAACGGTTCCGGGCGCGGCGCCATTAGCCACCGAATCGATCAGAATCAGCGCGTCAATGCCCGACAGATGCGCAACCAGATCAAGCCCCGGCGTACCCAGGTCCGCCACCGTGACGCCTTCTTCAAAGCTGTAGCCGGCTTCCAGCATGCCCGCGACGAACGGACCTACACCGTCGTCGCCCAGCAGTACGCTCCCGATACCGCCGATCGTGATCTTCTTCTTCACAGTACCTTCACGCGCGCAATCTGCCGTCCCGACGGATCGAACGTATGGCACGCGCACGCCATGCACGGATCGAAAGAGTGTACCGTCCTGAGCACTTCCAGCGGCTCTTCGGGACGCGCCAACGGCGTATGCAGAAGCGACGCCTCGTAAGGACCGTGCGCTCCATTTTCGTCCCGCGGGCTCGCATTCCACGTCGAAGGAACCACTGCCTGGTAGTTCTTGATCTTCCCGCCTTTGATCACAATCCAGTGCGACAGCGTTCCCCGCGGAGCTTCATGCGTTCCGACGCCCTCAACTTCGCCCCAGGGAAAGACGGGCTCGTTGTGAACGCTCAAGTCGCCCTTCGATATGTTATCGACGAGCAATTGCCAGTGCTTCTGCGCCAGTTCGCCCAGCATTCCAGCGCGAATGGCGCGTGCCGCATGGCGGCCCAGCGTTGAATGCATGACAGCTGGCGTCGCATTGATCTTCGCAATCGCGGAAACCTGCCCCAGCGCCAAGTCCGCATATTTACGCGTGAGCGGATGCCCTTGCGCGTAGCCCACCAGAACCTGCGCCAGCGGCCCAACCTGCATCGGCTGCCCTTTGTATCGCGGAGACTTCACCCACGAATATTTCTTCTCGCCGTCCCATTCCGTGAACTGAGGTTCTGTCTCGCCCTGCCACGGATGCAGCGGCTTGTCGCCCTGGTAATAAGCGTGCGTCACATCTTCCGTGACCGACTCGCGGAAAATCGGGTCCGATGCGGTCTTGAACGCCTGCACGCCGCCGATGTCACCGTGCATGATAACTCCGCCCGGCAGATCGTAAGCCAGCGCATTGCTGTCGAGCGGCAGGTCCGGGACGGCCAGATAGTTCGTAACTCCGCTGCCGATCTTGAACCACTCCGGATACATCGCTGCCACCGCGCACACATCGATCAGGTACACCTGGTTGATGAAAGTGACCACTTCGTCGAGCAGTACCTTGATCTGTTCCAGCTTGTCCATCGAGAGCGCGCTCTGGCTGTCCAGATCGATCGCGTTAGCTACGCCGCCCACCAGCAGGTTCTGGATGTGCGGAGTTTTCGCTCCCAGCATTCCCACGACCTGCAGAGCCTTCCGCTGGTACTCCAGCGCCTGGATGTAGTGCGTGAACGCCAGCAGATTTACTTCCGGCGACAGGCGCATCGCCGGATGGCCCCAATATCCATTCTGGAAGATGCCGAGCTGCCCGCTGGCCGCAACGGCCTTCACTTTGTCCTGCGCCGCTTTCAACTCGTTGCGCGAGTTGCGCGTCCACGGCGAAATCGTTTCCGCCAGCTTCGAGGCCGCCGCCGGGTCGGCCTTCGGGATCTGCATGATGTCGACCCAGTCGAGCGCCGACAACTGGTAGAAGTGCACGATGTGATCGTGCAACGCGTGCGCAATTAGAATCAGGTTGCGGATGTATTGCGCATTCGCCGGCACCGGCAGCTTGAGCGCGTCTTCCACGGCGCGCACGCTCGCCATCGCGTGCACGGTCGTGCACACGCCGCAGAATCGCTGCGTGAACATCCACGCGTCGCGCGGATCGCGGTCGCGCAGAATGGTTTCAATGCCGCGCCACATCGTGCAGGACGCCCACGCATTGCTCACCGCGTAGTTTTCGACCTCCACGTCAATGCGGAGGTGGCCTTCAATTCGAGTAATCGGGTCGATCGTGATTCGTTTAGACATAGTGCCTGCTTAGTCGGAATGAGTTGCGGGATTCGTTGCGCCGTCAGTCGTAATTTGTTCGTCTTCCCCAAAATGTCCGTACTTGAAATACCCCGTCCATCGGATGTACGGACGCCGGAACCTGAAGTAGCTCGCCATGTCATGCCACACGTACAGCGGAGCCGGCAGAATCGCGAACCGTTTCACCGCGACCAGAAATCCCGCCACCCCCATTGCGATAAAACCCAGCGAAACCAGAATTTCAATCGTGGCCGGAAAGTACAAAGCCTGTGGATTCGGCCGGAAAGCCAGCGTCGTCGGACTGAATCGGTAAATCATCCCGCCGATCGAGCTGAGAATGTAGCCGAGGAACATGTTGCCCTTGTCTTTCATGCGCACGGACCGATGTAAGAGCACGCCTCCGCCCACGGTCATCAACATCTCGAGCCAGAACACAGCCGCAAAGCGATCGAAGTGGAAAGCGGTGCCAAACTGCTCCCGGAACGCGATGTCCAGCACACGAAAACCCGCCCATCCATAAATCAGCCAGCTCGTGATTCGAGCCGCCTCATCCAGAACTTCCATGTCCATCGCCCGCTTCCAGATCAGGCAGCACAGCATGGTCGTTCCCGCCACGCAGCCGAATGACATGAAAGTCGCGGCCCACACATAGAGCAGAGGCAGAAAAGGCGTCTGCCACAGCGGATGCACGCGCTCGCCCGCCAGCAGCATCAGCGCGCCCAGCGATGATTGGTGCATGCCGGGCAAAAGATACGCCATCGCGATCACGTACGGGAAAACCGAATGCAGGCGCTTCTCGATCTTCTCCACTCCCGGCCGCAGCCGCGAATCGAAGTACCACAGCCGCTCCAGCACCGGCGGAAGATTCTCCACCGCCAGCGGAATCATGGCGTAGATCGACATGCAGATGGCCACTTCCGCCAGCGGAGAATGCATGTTCCACTTCCACGGAAAGACGATCCAGTAGAAATTCCACGGACGTCCCGCGTCGATTCCCAGCAACATCAGTCCGCATGCATAAGCCAGAAAGCTGGTCAGCAGCGCCATGCGCATCAGCGCGTGCAGCTTCTTGCGCCGGAAAACCCACGCCGCAATCCCGACCGCGAACGCGCCCGATCCCAGCGCCGTCAGCACCATGACGTTGAACGTCTTCCAGATTCCCCAACCGAACGCGTCGTTCATTCCGCTCACTGGCCCCAGGCCGGCCAGTTCCCGGTACCCGGTCAGCACCAGCGCGATGAGCGTCAGCCCCATCAGCACGAGGAAGAACCGCGTGACCACTGGAAATCCATAGACCGGAACCATCCGCTCCCACCGGTCTTCGCGGTTTCCCTTTATCTCCAATTGATTACTGGTAATCGCGCTCATAGCTGCGCCCTCAAACCGGTTTCTTTCTCACGATCGTGCGCTTCCCCTTCGTGCCCTTTCACGCTCGTCCGGATCACCTGCACCAGCCCCGCATACAGCACGGCGGGCAGCGCGAAGTATTGATAAAACCGTCTCTGCCAGCGCAGCGTCTTCGCCGGCACCGATTCTTCGCCCAGCTCCGGCAACCCGAGATCCTCGAAAGGCACTCGCGAAAGATACAGCGACTGCGTCCCTCCGTTGTCCGTCTCGCCATATACCTTGTTTTTGTAGTAGCGTCCGGGATGTTCCTTGATCCGCCGGTGCGCTTCCGTGAGCAGCACTGTGCGCGGTCCATACGTCACCGCGCCCGTCGGACAAACCGTCGTGCACCCTGGCTTCAAGCCCTTCTCCAGCCGCTGGCTGCACAGTTCGCACTTGGTCACGCGCGGGTTATATCCCTGCCACTGGAACCGCGGAATATGGTACGGGCAGGTAATCGTGCAATAGCGGCAGCCGATGCACTTGTCCGCGGTCCAGTACACAATGCCGTTTTCCGGATCCTTGTGCAGCGCCTGGAACGGGCATCCCGCCGCGCACGCCGGATCCAGACACTGCATGCACTGCCGTTTCACAAATGATGCCGGAGAGCCGTCGGTGGGCTTGTACAGCTTGATGATGTTGCGCGTCTGTTCGTTCAGATCGGTGGGCGCCTGGTGCAAGCCGTCATTGCGCGTATCGGGAGGCGTGTCATTCGCTTCCGCGCACGCCGCGACGCAAGCCTTGCACCCGATGCAGATCGTCGCATCGTACAGAAGTCCCACGGCCGCGCTCGGAACCTTTGGCGTTTCGGTTTCCGCCTGCAGCGGCGTGCTCCCCATCGTCAACGCCACGGCGGCCGTACCGCCCGTCTTGGCGATCGTCGTGATCAGGTCCCGCCGGGTGATGGTCACGTTAGTCCTCTTTCTTGCCGGAGGCGGCTTTCTCGGCGTGTGCGCGATCGGCTGCGATCCGCTCCACTCCAGCCTCTTCGCTGCTCCGGAAGCGCTGGGAAGCCACCCACGATGCGCTGCCCACCGCGCCCGCAATTGCTCCCACCAGCACCGCCGCGCCCGTCTTGATCTTTCCCGTGCCGCTGTAAATCGGCGGATAGGTATCCGGCGGAGTCGCCAGGTGAATCGGCACCGTCTCGACCGTCGACATCTTCCACACCACGTTCTTCTCGGTGCATCCCAGGCAAGGCGCGCCAATTCCAATCGGCCATACTCCCGGGACCTCATTGAAATGCCTCGTCGAACACGAGGCATGCGTTACCGGACCCTTGCAGCCCAGCTTGTAAAGGCACCATCCCTTGCGGTGCCCATCGTCCCCGTAGGCCTGCGCATACCGCCCCGCGTCAAAGTGCGCCCGCCGCGGGCAGTTCTCGTGGATGACGCGCTCGTACGCGAATGTCGGACGATGCAAATCATCCATCGCCGGCAACCGCCCCATCGTCACGTACTCAAGCACCACCGCCAGCAACGTGTAGGGATTCGGTGGGCATCCTGGCAAATTCACGATCGGCTTGCCCGAGATCACCGTATCCACTCCTACCGCGCCTGTAGGATTCGGATCGGATGAGGGAATCCCGCCCCACGAGGCGCATGATCCGATCGCGATGATCGCCGCCGCTTTCGCCGCTACTTCTTTCACCACCTGCACCGCCGGACGTCCCCCGAGCTGCATGTACACGCCGTCATCGCGCGTCGGAATTGCTCCTTCCACCACCAGCACATATTTGCCGGCGTTCTCCGTCATCGCCTGCCGCAGCGCGGCTTCCGCCTGCGCGCCCGATGCCGCCATCAGCGTCTCGTGATAATCGAGCGAAATAATGTCGAGGATCAGGTGCGCCGCATCGGGAGCCGACGTCCGCAACAGCGTCTCCGTGCATCCCGTGCAGTCCTGGAAGTGCAGCCAGATCACCGACGGTCTGCGGGCCTTCCCGATCTTCGCCGCCACTTCGGCCACCGATCCAGCCTTCGTCAGCGCCAGTCCTGCCGGAGCAGCGGCGATGAGCACCGAACACAACTGTAAGAAACTGCGGCGGGATACTCCCGCCGCTTTCAGGTGAGACTGGATCGTATTTTCCGGCTTGACAGAGCTCGCCATCGCGGACTCCTTCTGGATTTTGGTTGGGCTGAGAACGGGCGCGCTGCCTGGATGTCAGCTCAATTACGCGCAATTACGCGGCCCGAAGCGTACTTCTGACGGCGCGTTGACATCATGGGGCCCGCCAGCGCCAGAGCCTATGAGACAAATCACGTCTCAACGTGTGACGCAACCAGAAGCAGTGTGAGCGAGGTCACATCCCGAAGTATGTGGAGGCTGGAAGCAGCGCGGAGGGAAATATTGGAACGTGCCTTATAAACCTAAGCGAGCTCATCCTGAGATGTTGGACGCTTCAACGAGGTCATCCTGAGCGCAGCATGATCGTCGCGAAGCGATGATCATGCGGAGTCGAAGGACCCCTACCCGAGACAACTGGTTCCGCGAATTTCTCGGGCGCCCCCGTAACGGAAACCCGCGATCCCCGGGCATGAGGAAAATTACTGCTGCAATGCCTGAATCGCCTGCGGCCGCACCTGCTCGTTTTGAATCTGCGAGGCGTCCCATCCCCCGCCCAGCGCCTTCACCAGATAGACCGACGTCACCATCTGCTGGCCGAGTAGCTGGGTCGCCAGCCGTTCATTGGT
>JBEKOW010000041.1:0-21344 GCA_049521375.1 Terriglobales bacterium | reverse complement strand
GAAATCAACCTGACTTTCGTGATCGAAGAAGACGATGCCGCCGAAGTCGTGCGCCGCCTGCACCATGCCTTCTTTGCCGAAGCAGACCCGGAAGTGTTCGCGTAAAATCGTTGCACCGCCGAGACGCCGAGTAGGCCGAGAAAATCTTGGATTCTTGAATCGTGTTCGTCGTTGTCCCGGCGCACTCTTGTATCGGCCTACTTTGTATCGGCACTGGGCGTCTGGGCGGTGAACGGGTTTTTCCATGAATCTTCTAATTCTTGGCCGTGGCAAGACCGGTTCCCTGGTGGCGGAGGTTGCCCGCGAGCGACGTCACCACGTTCAGGTTCTCAGCGGAGCTGACAACGCCGACGCCTGCGCCTTGACTCCCAGTTTCCTAGCACCTTTCAACGCAGTCATCGATTTCACGACGCCTGCCGCCGTTGTCGGCAACGCCGACGCCTGCCTCCGCGCCCAAAAAAGTATCGTCATCGGCACCACCGGATGGTATGAAAGCCTTCCGGGACTCCGCGAACTGGCGCTGGCGGCCAAGTCGGGCTTACTCTTTGGCTCGAATTTCTCCATTGGCGTGAACTTGTTTTTCGAGATCGTGCGAGCTTCGGCCGCGGCCGCCAATTTTGATTACTCGGGCCAGATCTTCGAGCGTCACCACGCCGAAAAGAAAGACGCGCCATCGGGTACCGCCATCACCATCCAGAATATTATTCGCGATTCCAGCCAGCAGGAGCTTGAGATCGTTTCCTTTCGCGAAGGTGATGCCGTCGGCATGCACGAAGTGGTGTTTAATTCCCCGGCCGACCGGATCTATCTCTGCCACGACGCCAAATCGCGACACGGTTTCGCCGAAGGTGCCGTGCGCGGAGCGGAGTGGCTAGTCGGCAAATCCGGCGTTTACGATTTCCGCGACATCTGGCGCGAGTTATAGCATCCGCTGTGTGGCGGGTTCCATGACTGCCAAGTCACGCGATTGCCCGCCTCTGGTGCTACGATATTCCCCGGAATATGTTCTCGTTCGCCGCGACCGCGCGGACTCTGAACACGCCCCTTGTTGAGAAGTGAGCAGTATGACAGTCGGCTTCTCACTTGTCGTGATCGTGGTTCTGCTCTATCGGCGCCGGCCCGGTCATGCTTACACCCTGGGCGTGATGGTCTTGATCGCAGCCTTTCTATGGCTGGCAATCGAGATTCGCCTGGTCAGCATGTTGGGCGATTTTCTCGCGATCGCGGTTCAGCACTGGATCCAAATCGCGATTGCCCTGGCTGCACTTGTTTTGCTTGCCGTGCCCGCCCTCATGATTTACGTCGCGCTGGGCGACCAATTCAATAACCGGGCGAGTTCCCGGGACTCGGCCAGTCCGGTCCGAGGCAAGTTCGAGCGCCGGGTGGCCACCCTGATGGCGCTGGGCTATGCCAGGACGCAAGCCGAAGTCACCGCGATTCGCCAGTTACAACGGGACTTTCACAAACACTCGAACGCAAGGCCCACGTCGAACAATCACGCATAGCGATTGCCTCCGGCGGCTTTGAAGCCGGGAAAATTTGCTGCTGACCCGAGACCTGACACATATCCCGTTCCGCGTTAACATTAGCATCATGCAACTGCGAGGCTGTGGTACTGCTCTGGTCACTCCGTTCACCCAGGACGGCGCTGTTGATGACACTGCGCTTCGTAATCTGGTCGCGTGGCAGGTTGACTCCGGTATCGATTTCCTGATCCCGTGCGGCACCACGGGAGAAACTCCCACGCTTTCCCATGACGAGTGGTTGCACGTCATCGACGTGACCATCGAGGTCGTGGCCGGGCGTGTTCCAATCATGGCCGGAGCTACTTCCAATTCCACGCAGGAAGCCGTGGCGAAAGCCAAAGAAGTTTCGTCGCGTCCAGGGGTGGATGCGATCCTTACGGCATCGCCCTACTACAACAAGCCCACGCAGGAGGGCCAGTACCGGCATTTCAAAGCTATCGCGGAAGCGGTCGACAAACCCATCATTCTGTACAACGTTCCGGGGCGGACCTCGGCCAACATTGAGCCCGCGACTCTTGCGAGACTCAGTGAAGTGCCCAATATCGCCGGCGTGAAAGAGGCTAGCGGCAACATCACACAGATCGCCGAAGTGCTGAATCTTGTGCCCGAAACTTTTCTCGTTTTTTCTGGTGACGATGCCATCACGCTGCCGGTTATAGCGCTTGGCGGTGTCGGCATTGTCTCGGTTGCAGCGAATGAAATTCCGCGGGAGATGGCGGAGATGACTCGAGCCGCACTCGCCAATGACTGGCAGGCGGCGCGCGCGATCCATCGCAAATATCTGCCACTCATGCAGGCCAATTTTATCGAGTCGAATCCACTGCCGGCGAAGGCGGTGCTGGCGATGATGGGCAAGATCCAGGAAGTTTATCGTCTGCCCCTGCTCCCCATGCGGCGGGATACGCGTTCGAAGCTGCAAAGAGTGGCTACGGAAGTCGGATTACTGGCCCGCCCGGCGGCACCCACCGTGTCTGCCGAATTCTACGTCTACGAAAGCTGGGCCGCCGGACCGCACAAGGTGATCCTGCATCGGGCATCTTGCGGACAATGCAGTTCCGGAAAGGGACGCCCCTCCGGCCACGATCCGAACCATTCACGCTGGCACGGGCCCTTCCACAGTCCCGGCGAAGCGCGGGAGGCGACCCATCACATGCCCGGCGTTTTGATTCGGAGCGAGTGCAAGTGCGCGGCGTGAGCACTGCAGTCGAGCCTTAGCGCGGAGCTTTTTGTTTCTTCAGCCTCTCTATGCCAGAATCGCTATCCACTCTGAAGTCGGCCATCGAACACTTGTCGACGCTCGAAACAATCGGCAATCCAGACGAGGCCCGTCCTATTTTTTTTAACTTCCGCGCCGCTCTGACCCGCGGCGCGATTCGGGCCGCTGAGAAAGTCGACGGAAACTGGGTCGTTCAGGGCTGGGTCAAGCAAGGAATCCTGCTGGGATTCCGGCTTGGCGAATTGCAACAGATGTCGGACGGAGATGTGCTCTCGTTTATCGACAAGGACACATTCCCTGCCCGACGCCTGACGGTCGCCGATCGCGTGCGGCTTGTTCCCGGAGGCTCGAGCATCCGGGAAGGGGCCTATGTTGCGCCTTCTGTGGTTTGCATGCCGCCCATGTTCATCAACGTAGGAGCGTACGTTGACGAGGGCACGATGATCGACTCACATGCGCTGGTCGGTTCCTGCGCGCAGTTGGGCAAACGCGTCCACTTGAGCGCTGCGGCGCAAGTGGGAGGCGTGCTTGAACCAATCAATGCCGCGCCCGTGATTATTGAAGATGACGTGCTGATCGGCGGTAACTGCGGTGTTTATGAAGGCACGCTAGTCCGCGCTCGCGCAGTTCTGGGAGCGGGGACGATTCTCACTCGATCCACTCCGCTCTATGATCTGGTTCGCGGCGAGCTCTATCGCGCCAGTCAAGATCGGCCGCTCGAAGTTCCCGAGGGCGCCGTCGTGGTCCCAGGCTCGCGGGCTGTAGCCAAGGGCAAGGGCAAGTCAGACTGGAACCTCTCGCTTTACACGCCGGTAATCGTCAAGTATCGCGACGAGAAAACGGATCGCGGCGTGGAACTGGAAGACTGGCTCCGATAGGCCATTGATTGCAGTTGGACTCCGGATTATTCTTGCAACTTCGCGCCCTCTATCTCATTCTTTCCACTGGCGGTGACTTTGTCAGTGTGGTAAGCAAGTCGTTTTAGGCTCGACAATTCCGCCGCGATCTTGCACACAGGGCAACCTGGGAGGGAAATATGTTGCAAGCTAGATCCCGCATCCACCGGAGCGCACTCTTATTCCTACTTATCGGACCTCTAGTTTCGGCAGCGAATGCGCGAGCCGCGAGCGAGGCTATATTGCACAATTTCACGGGCGGCTCCGATGGCGGCTACGTACTGCGCAGCCTTGTCTTCGATGGATCTGGCAATCTTTACGGCACGGCGTATTTCGGCGGGAGCTACGGGGCAGGCACAGTATTTGAGCTTAGTCCCGGGGCAGGAAGCTGGACTCAAACCATCCTCTACAACTTCACCGGCGGGAGCGACGGCGCCAATCCAGCATCCCCTCTCATCTTTGACAAGTCTGGCAATCTCTATGGGACGACTGATAGCGGTGGCGCGAATTCGAAAGGTACGGCGTTCGAACTAAGTCCATCGCCGGGAGGGGGTTGGACAGAAAGTGTGCTGTACAGTTTTTGCTCCCAAAGCAGCTGTGCCGACGGTTCCTATCCCGCTTCTGGCTTGGTGATGGATAGCGAGGGCAATTTGTACGGCGGGACCGGGAATGGCGTCTTTGAGTTGAGTCGATCCGGCAATCTGTGGACGGAAACTGTGCTCTATAGCGCTCAAACCTATTTCGGAGTTGCGCTCGATTCCGCCGGAAACTTGTATGGGGCAGCCTTGGGCGGATACAACGGCTATGTGTTCGAGCTTTCGCCGAGCAAAGGAGGCGGCTGGAAGGAAAGCACAATCTACAGCTTCAAGGGCGGTAAAGATGGGAGTCTTCCCCAGGGGAATGTGATTCTTGATGGCTCCGGAAATCTGTATGGCACAACAGGCCTCGGTGGGGCTTATGACAGTGGGACAGCCTACAGGCTGGCGCACAAGCCATACGGCTGGCGCGAGACCGTACTGCACACCTTTCGAAATTCAAAGAAGGATGGCGCAACTCCAAACGGGGAGCTCGTGTCCGACAGTGAAGGTAATCTCTATGGCACGACCTTGTACGGAGGCGCGAACAACGCCGGTACAGTTTTCAAGTTGACCTCCAACGATTCCTCTTACAAAGAATCCCTGCTCTGGAGTTTTTCAACGAGCGACGGGGCGACCCCAGCCTCAGCCGTGGTCCTCGATAAACTGGGTAATCTGTACGGTACAACGGCATCGGGCGGTTCGGTTGGTCACGGAGTCGCATTCGAGATTACACCGTAGAGCGGGCCGCAGGAAGCATCGGGCGGTCGGGACCGTTCCGGACCAACCCGCTTGGGATCCGACAGGTTTTTCCTGAAATCAGGCCTGCTTTTCCTCGCAGGGAAACAGTTGTTTGCCAAGAATCAAGTGAGCGAAGGCGTCGACGTTTGAGCAGACAAACTTCCCTGCTCGGCTGTCATGCGCGCACGGGTTTCCATGTGCTTTTTTCGGAAATGCGCCGAGGCGCGGCGGCCCCATGCGCGCACGAAATAATAGTTCAGCGCGCAGCCGATGGCCGAACTGGCCAACGGAATTAGCCGGCCCGCCCACTTCTCCACCACTTCGGCACTGGCGCTTGCGGCGATACGTTGGATCACTTTGGGTACGAAGCGGTTGACCACTTCTTTTTCCAGCAACTCGCGGCTGATGTCGACCCCGGCCGCGCTGGCGGCAGCGATCCAGAGTTCCGCGATCTCATCATCGGTATTCAGCTCGAATCCGTAGATCAGGCTGAGTTTCTGGATGGTGCGCATGGTGATCGCGGAAAGAATCCCAAGATCGGGCATGATGGTGAGAATCCCGCCGAGACCAAATCCCGCGCCCTCCGCCGCAGCCAGCTTCATGCCGCTGCGAATGACCGATTCGGCGACGTCGTCGAGTCGCGACATCTCGACCGAATACACGCCGTGGAAAGTCACGATGGGCAAACCATAGGCAGCGCGGAGTTGAAACAGGAAACGCTCGGGATCGACCCTTACCGTTTCGAACGCGCGCGTCAGGCCGCCGCGGATGGCCGCTTCGGTGCGCCGGCGCAGCCATGATTTCTTCTCGATCGCCATCTCTGGAACCAAGTTTATCAGCCGGACGAACGCGGTAGTAATTCGCAGCAGAAACGCGGTGCGTCGCGGTTCAAGCCGCGTTTAAGGCGGGCGGAACAAGCGCCGCCACAACGCGTGTGTGCTAGCATCAAGACTTCGAATGGCAACTGGAAAGCTTCACATTATTCCGCTGGGCGGAATGGGCGAGTTCGGTATGAACTGCATGGCCATCCGCTATGGCGATGACATCATCGTCGTCGATGCCGGCCTGATGTTCCCCGAGACTGAACTGTTGGGCGTTGACATCGTGGTGCCTGACATTTCCTACCTGCTGGAGAATCGCGCCCACGTGCGCGGGATCATCCTCACGCACGGTCACGAAGACCATATCGGAGCGCTCCCCTGGGTTCTCAGCGAACTGAACGTGCCCGTCTGGGGCACCGAGTTTACGCTGGCCTACGTGGAGGACAAACTCGACGAGCATCAACTTCTCGACGACGCCGACTTGCGCGAGATGAAAGCGGGGGAACGTTTCAAGGTGGGTCCATTCACGATCCATCCCCTGCAGGTGACGCACAGCCTGGTGGAGTGCGTGGCGCTCGCCATTCACACGCCGCTGGGCGTGGTACTCCATACCGGCGATTTCAAGGTCGATCCCACGCCCACCGATAACCGCCTCTTCGACTTACACGGTTTTGCCGAGTATGGCAAAGAGGGAGTGCTAGCCCTGCTGCAGGATTCGACCAACGTTGAACGCAAAGGCTACACGCCCAGCGAGCGCGCGGTCCATCGCAAGTTCGAAGAGATTTTCGTCCGCACTCAGCGGCGACTATTTATCTCCTGCTTCTCGTCGTCCATTCACCGAATCAAGCTGACCGTCGATATGGCGCGCGACCATGGCCGCAAAATCTGTTTCATCGGCCGCTCGATGAACAATTCCTCGGAAATCGCGGAGGATCTGGGATATATCGAAATTCCGGAGGGAATGCTGATCCATCCGGGCGAGATGAAGAACTTCCCTCCCGAGAAGGTGTGCGTGCTGATCAGCGGCACGCAGGGCGAACCGATGTCGGCGCTGTCGCGCGCGGCGGTTGACAACCACAAGCACGCCAAGATCGAAAAAGGCGATACGGTCGTTCTCTCTTCACGCATTATTCCCGGCAACGAAAAAGCTATTTACCGGATGGTCGATCACCTGTTCCGGCGCGAGGCATTTGTCGTTTACGACGATGGGTCTTATCCGCCGGTGCACGTCAGCGGGCATGCCAGCCAGGAGGAGTTGAAGCTCATCATCAACCTGGTGCGGCCGAAATATTTCATTCCCATCCACGGCGAATACCGGCAGCTCAAACTCCACGCCGAACTGGCGGGGACGATGCGCGGTGCGGTTGGAAATGTGATGCTGATCGAAAGCGGAGACGTGCTGGAAATCGACGAACTGGGCGCGCGCAAGGCGGGCCGCGTGAACGTAGGCCGGGTGTGCATCGATTCCGGCTCGCGTACGGACGTGGTCGAAGATTTAGTAATCAAAGACCGGCGCCACCTGAGCGAAGATGGCTTCGTGATGCCGATCATTGCCATCAACAAACTCACGGGACGGGTCGAATCGGCGGCGGAGATTGTGACACGCGGCTTCGCTCCGGGGGAAAACGGCCTGATCGAACGCGCGCGCGAGATAGTCATGGAGACTCTGGAGGCCTCCAGCGCCGAAGAGAAAGCGGATTACGGCGTGATCAAAGAGAAGATCCGGACCGATTTGAAGCGCTACATCTCGCGGCAAACGCAGAGACGGCCGCGGATCATGCCGGTGATACTGGAGATATGAGAACCCTTGACCGCCGAGACGCCGACAAGGCGGGGATCGGGCGGTTATGGTGTTCTCAGCGATTGGGACTCTTGTATCTCACTGAACACGCAAGGCAACTGGAAAATCGGACTTTGATTCAATATCCCGCTTCGCGCCCGTGCCGAACAGCCAGTATCACGACCGCTTTCCCGTCGTAGTGATACAGCGCGATGTAAGCGCCACTCCCAAACTCAATTACCCACTCGCGAAACTCCGGCAGCAATTCCTCAACTGGACGGCCGATCTCGGGATGCTTGCCGAGAGCTTTTATTCCCTGCCGGATTGCCTTAACGGCGCGACTGGCTGCATCCTGGCTGTGGGGAGCGAGAAAGTCATAGAGGCGAGCCACATCCAGCAGCGCGGCTTGCGACCACTTCAGGCGTGGCATTTTGGGGGCTTGGCTTTTTTCCCGGCTGCAAGTTTGGCGAGCCAGGCATCGGCTTCCTCGGCGGTCGCGTGGAGACCGGTCGTCTCGTAATGGGTCCAGGCGGCCAGCGCGTCCTGCCGGAATCGCTCGCGCTTCTCTTCGCGTTCGACGTACTGCTCGATGGCTTCGCGCATCAACCAGTGGGCTGTCCTGCGCCTCACCGATGCAAGTTGCTGCACGCGCTTCCTGGTTCTGGTATCGAGTTTCAGGCTGGTCGTACCAGAGGTCGGCATGAAAGTGTCCCTAAGTGTTACCTTTTGGCACTATATCACGTATTACCGTGAGAATCGGGGCGAGCGAAATCGATTGAACGTGAGGCCACGCGCACCGATTATCCCAATGGATTGTTCCAACGCAACCCTGGAAACCGAGCAAAATCCCGGTCGGCGGTATAGAGGACGCCGCCATATTCCACCGTGAGAGCGGCCAACTCGGCATCGCTAATCAGAGCGCCCGGGGACTGCCCCTCAACAATCATTCGCCGAAATTGCTCCCAGTGATTATCCGTCGGCGTCAATATCCGAACATTCGGCTGGGCCATCCAGTCTTCGATGGTCCCGACCGCTTCCTTGAGGCTATATTGCTGGCCATGCAACCTGGGATTCGTCGTCACCCGCAAGAATGCGGCGATCGACTGCCAAGGCAACCCAACCGGCTCGATCCCCGAAAAAACTTCCTCAAGCCACTGGCGAGATTCCCGATAGTGCGGCGATCCGGTGTTGTAAGCATAGACCAGGAGATTTGCATCGACCACGATCACCGGTGCTCCGGCCCTTCGAGAAACTCGATATATTGTTCGGTTTTGTCGAAGTGGGGAAGTCCTAGATTCCTGGGTTTGACGACAAAGCGCTTCCCGGCCGCCCGTTTCGGCGCCACGAGCCCCGCCCGCAACAACCGATTCACGGCCTGCTTGAAAGGCTCTCCAGACTTGCGGACTTCCTTTTTCAGCAGGGCTGCCACATCATCATCGAGAGTGAGAGTGGTTCGCACATCATGATGCTATCAATATTGACATCATGATGTCAACGATCTTTATTCTCCGACCTTCCAGGGGCATTGTTTGCAAAAAATCGCGGGACAAGGCAGTCTGGGATTCATCCATGGTCACGTTAAACGACATCAAGCAAGCTCAAACCCTGCTCCAGGGAATAACCGTCCGCACTCCATTGCTGGAGTGGACGGGCGTCGCTTCGAAGCGCAAGCTCTTCCTGAAACTGGAGAACCTTCAGCCGATCGGGGCATTCAAGTTGCGCGGAGCGTATAACAAAGTCGCTTCGTTAAGCGCTGCGGAGCGGTCCCGCGGAGTTATCTCCTATTCCAGCGGGAATCACGGACAAGGAGTGGCTTATGCGGCGCGGGCTTTGGGAGTGAAAGCAGTCATCGTCATGCCGGAAAATGCTCCCAAAGTCAAACTCGAATCTACTGCGGCCCTGGGAGCCGAGATTGTGATCGTGGGGCCGGGCAGCGAAGAGCGGCGCGTGCGGGCCGAGCAACTGGCGGCAGCGCACGGCTACGCGATTGTCCCGCCCTACAACGACGAAAAGATCATTGCCGGTCAGGGGACGGTGGGGCTGGAGATTCTGGAGGATCTGCCCGAGGTCCAGACTGTCCTTGTCCCGGTTGGCGGCGGTGGACTCATCAGCGGCGTTTCAGCCGCGTTGAAACTGACGAATCCGAAAGTGAACATTATCGGAGTTGAACCCGAACTGGCGGGCGATGCGCGCGCCAGCTTGCACTCCGGGCGGATCGTCACCTTCGCGGCAGAGCAAGTCACGCAAACGCTTGCCGATGGGCTACGCACTCAAAGCATCGGCGAAGTTAATTTTGAGCACATTCGGGCCTATGTCGACGAAATCGTGAGCGTCAAAGAAGACGAGATACGCGAGGCAACCCGTGCCCTGAGCGCAAATCCAAGAACCATCGCCGAACCCAGCGGAGCGGTCACCCTGGCCGCATTTATGTTTCACTCGGCGGAACTGCCGCGCACCCGGAGCAATGTCGCGGTGATCAGCGGCGGAAATATCGATCCGGAATTCCTGGCAGAGATTCGCAAAGGTTAATCACTGGGCTCGATAGAATGCGGCTCGAGCCCATGTACAATTCTCCGTTCCCATCCGGGGGGTGTTTTGAACCGTTGGCTTGAGCAGTTCTTTCAGCTTTCCCTCCACCAGACCACCGCGCGCCGCGAAGTAGTGGCCGGGCTGACTACGTTCTTCACGATGGCGTACATCGTGGCGGTCAATCCTGCCATCCTCAAGAGCGCAGGCATGCCGGTGGGAGCCTCGCTCACGGCGACCATCCTCACCTGCATCTTTGGAACGTTGCTGATGGGGCTCTATGCCAACCGGCCCTTCGCGATCGGGCCATACATGGGCGAAAACGCTTTTGTCGCCTTCACGGTCGTGCAGGTGCTTGGCTATCCCTGGCAAAGCGCACTGGGCGCGGTGTTTGTCGCCGGAGTGCTTTTTACTGCGCTGACTGTGCTGCGCCTGCGCCAGTGGATGGTGGAAGCGATCCCGCCGACGCTGCGTTACAGCTACGCAGTCGGGATTGGATTATTCCTCACTTTCATCGGGCTGAACGAAACGGGAATTGTCACGCTGGGATCTCCGGGAGCGCCTGTGCGGGCAGGCCATCTCACGTCACCGGCGGTCCTACTTGCGATCTTTGGATTTCTGTTGATCACGGTGCTTACGATCCGGCGCTTCCCGGCAGCGATTCTGACTGGCATTCTCGTCACCGCTCTCCTTAGCTTCGTGACGCGAGTCTCTCCCGCGCCGAGCGCCTGGATGAGCCGACCGCCCAGCTTGCGGCCTGTCTTGTTCCAGTTGGACCTTCACCATCTATTGAGCTGGGGGTTCTTCCCAGTCGTTCTAACCATCCTGATCATGGCCTTCGTCGACACCATGGGTACGTTGATCGGAGTGTCTGCCCGGGCGGGGTTTCTCGATAAGGACGGTAACCTGCCAGAGATCGAGCGTCCCATGATGGCGGATGCGCTGGCGACGACGTTCGCCGCCCTTGTTGGTACGACCACCTCCGGCGCGTATATCGAGTCCGCAACCGGGGTCGAGGCAGGAGGTCGGACCGGATTGACGTCGGTGGTCACGGCGACGTGCTTCATGGGCACGCTGTTTTTTGCCCCATTCATTTCGGCTGTACCTTCCC
The DNA here is from genome assembly GCA_049521375.1 of Terriglobales bacterium. Classification (GTDB taxonomy): domain Bacteria; phylum Acidobacteriota; class Terriglobia; order Terriglobales; family Acidobacteriaceae; genus Acidiflorens. The sequence goes on along the minus strand of JBEKOW010000041.1, from coordinate 10,152 downwards.
AGGCGTACGGACCGGCGTTGATCTTCGTCGGTCTTTTAATGTTGGCCCCGATCACCCGCATCCCATTCGACGATCTGAGTGAACTGGTTCCAGCGTTTGGCGTGATTGCGCTGATGGCCTTTACTTACAACATAGGCATCGGCATGACCGTGGGTTTCGTTCTTTATCCGTTTTGCAAGCTGGTTTCCGGGCGGGTGCGGGAGGTTCGCCCTGCGCTCTGGGTGCTGATGGGTATTTCCCTGTTGTTTTTTGTCTTTTATCCGTACTCGTGAATGAGCGGGCCGGGAGTCGTATTTCAAACAACTTACTTAATTAGTGTAGTTTAGCGACAACAGCGCAAGTACTGGGTGGAGCACCCGGTTGGCGGACGGGGCGAATCGTTAAAGCGACCGGAAAAATAAGAAGCGCCCCGGTTTATGAAATCGCGGGACGCCCGAACAGCCCTCCCCAAGAACTGCTCGGCCCCAAGATAGGCCACCTCGCCCAAGATTCGGAATGCCACGTGTGAGCGGCGGTTTAGCCCAAAAGGGCCAGTTGCCAAACGAGAAATCTTTGGTAACATTCTTCCACTGCGATTGGAGGTTACCAATCGCCCATGGTTCTGGAGCGGTCTCCCAGGACTCTCGTTCACTGTCGTGGCGAGAGCCTTCACGAACAGATCCTTGGCCTGGTTGATATCCACATCCGTGCCGTCTTCGACGTGGGGTGGGCTCGCTAGCGGTCTGAGAAGCCGATGATTGCTAGTGTGCAGGCAATTGCAACCGGGGGCTTGATATGTTGAGGGAAAATCTCTGTATGTCATTGATAAATATCATCTATGACACGTGCAGAGATTTGGAATGGCAAATGCTCTAATCGGCGTGTGGGGCAGTCTAAACCCTGCGGCGCAGGTTCAAAGGGTAAGGCTTCGACAAGACGTAAAAAAATTTGGGAGGGAACTAAAATGAGGCGAGTGGTAGCTTTTGCATTTCTGGCTTTGGCGTTGCCGATAGCCGCATGGGCGAACGGTATTGATCTCACCAACCAATTCGGAACAATCTCGATTAATGCTTCGGGTATCACCTCGAAGGGTTCGGAACTGACCAGCTTCAACGGCTTCACTGCGCCCGCCAAGCACTCTATGGGCACGGTGAGCTATACGACGGGCGCACTAACGTCGGGGTCAATCGCTGCGGGCGGAACGTTTGCCGGCGGATCTGCCTCATCGTTCGTTGTGGTCGGAAACGGCCACTACGGAGTGCCCGTAAAGGGTACGCTGTTCTCAGGCGAATTCAGCGGTCCGGTGACTTGGACTTTGGTTAGCCAGGTTCATCAAAAGGTGTACTACACGCTGACCGGCAACCTGACGGGCCAGCTGTACACCGGCCGCACCGTGACAGGATCGACCACCCAACAGATTTACTCCTCAGTTGGTCAGCTCTCGTCCGGAATCGGACACATCACATTGGGCAGCACGAACCTGCACGCGACTCCTGAGCCCGGAACTTTAGGGTTGTTGGGCACAGGGCTTGTCGGAATCGCGGGAACGTTCCGCCGCCGCAAAAAAGCCTAAGCATCTGGCTGGATTGCGTTCGCCCAAAACACTCACCCCTGGCCCCGCCGCAAGGCGGGGCTTTTAACTTTCCCCATCACCATGGAAGAGAGCCAGGGCGCAAAGACAATCTTCTTCTCCTCGTAGGAATCACTCCACTCAAAAGGCTCTCATCCCGTTTCCGATGGGGGTTTCCTGGTTACCGAATTACTGGCGTAACCGTGCCTGGTGACTTTCAAGTTGACCTTGCGATAGCCCAAACCTAAAGTCAGGCGCAGGGGGTAGCATGAAGGATATCCACGAGGTTTTGCGCAAAAAACAGGCCCAGCACGCGCAGTTGAGCAAGCAGATTGAACTCTTGCAGCAGGCGGCTGAAAAATTGCGCGAGGTCGCGCCCCTGCTCGCCGAGAACGAAGCCGAGGACGACACCGCCGTGCTTGCGGAAGTCGTCGAGGAAGAAAACGGCAACGCGATGGCCGCCAAAGCCAGCGCCCAATCTTCAACCGCCCCGCCCAAGCCAGCACGCAGCTTGATGCCCCGCTGGCCGTAGAACGCCTCAGGCAGAAGGCAGGAAGCGATGATGCAGCAGGCGCTGGTGGTGTCGAAAGACGACCAGACAAGAAGAACTCTCATTGAACTGGTTCCGCAGTTCGGCGCGGTGATAGCGCAATCGAGCGCACCCGACAACGCCATTGAACGGCTCGAAGAAGATTGCTTCGATCTGATTATCACGGACTTTGACGACCCGGAGACGGCGTCCACGGTAATCGATGGTTGCCGCAGCCTTGCGGCCTCCGGCCAGGATCTTCCAGTCATCATTGCGGTCCTGGCGGATGCACGCCGGATTCGCGAGATTCTCAGCTCGGGCGCCCATTTCGTCCTGACAAAACCGATCGACCCGGAGCGGTGCCACAATATCTTCATGGCAGCCTTGTCGGTCCTTCGGCATACGCGCCGGGAAGGGCCGAGAGTAGCCGTGCAGGCGCCTGTGGCCATCCGGTTGAACGACGGCAGCGAAGTGGAGGGCATCCTCCTCGAACTAAGTGCGGTCGGGATGGAAGTTCTCGTCGCACAGCCCCTGGACCCCGCCGCAGTGGTTCGGCTATCCCTTGAACTCCCGGACGGTGTGGCCCGGGTGGACGCCGAGGCGAAAGTTTCCTGGGGCTTGGCCAATGGCCAATCAGGACTGCGCTTTCTCCATCTGGACCAGAATCAACTCCATGGGTTGGCGGCTTGGCTCGGCGCTCATTCCCATGAGGGCATCTCTGAAGACACTGACGCCGTCGCCCAATGCAAACTCACTGACCTGAGTCTGGGCGCATGTTATATCGAAACGGAATCGCCGTTTCCCCAATCCTGCGAGGTTGACCTTTGCTTGCGTGCCGCGCAAATGGAGATTCAAATTCCGGGGTTAGTCCGGGTCATGCATCCCGAACGTGGCATGGGTATTGAATTCACGCGTGAGGCGGGGAATATGCAACGGGGCGTAGGAAAGTTCATCGACTTTCTCTCCAGCCATGCCGGGACCGATCCCCAAGCCGAGGTTGTTCCCCGCTCGTTAGCCGCTGCTCCTGCCAACGTGGACGAGCAAACCAAGACCGAAAATAATGTGGACACTCTACTGGACTTGCTGCGTTCGGGTGGCGCGCTGGATCAGGAAGAGTTTCTCGCCGCGCTAGCCAGCCAGCGAACAGCGGCTTGTGTAAGCTAGCCAGGCTTGGCAGTTAACGAAATCCGACGCCGAAAACCTCCCGCAATCGTTGGTCGCCAAAGTCGGACGCTTCGTATCAAAACATCAACGCGTCGACGACCGCCATCGCTTTACTCGATCTGTGGCCGTTTCATTTTTCCCGAAGTTTTCACATGCAATAGAATTGACGAGCGCGCCGCACGTGGAGTCCACTGCCGCGAGCAGGGCCAAGGTTCCCTTCATTGCTCAGACGCCCCATCTTCCGTTTCTTCATCCTTGCCGGAGTTTCCTGGCTGGCCATTACGCCATTCTTCAAATGGGGCAGCCCATCCGGGCATGATTTTGAATTCCATATGTATTCATGGCTGGACGTGCTCAGCCAATGGAAACTGGGAATCGTATACCCGCGCTGGGCCGAATTCGCACACTGGGGCTACGGCGAGGCCCGGTTTATTTTCTATCCGCCGGCATCGTGGACGCTAGGTGCTGCGCTTGGCGCGATTCTGCCCTGGAAAATGGTTCCGGGGGCATATTGCTGGGTAGTTCTGACGGCTGCTGGAGGCAGCATGTACGCGCTCGCGCGGCAGTGGCTATCGCGTTCGGACGCGATGTTTGCGGCCGTGTTTTATGCAGTGAATCCCTATCATCTGTTGATCGTTTACTGGCGCAGCGCTTTTGCGGAGCTGCTGGCAGCCGTCGTTGTGCCACTTGTGTTGCTCTGCCTGGTGCGGCTTCGCGAAGACGATGGGTTTCGCCCTACGCTGTGGTTGAGCCTGGCTCTGGCGGGCGCGTGGCTCACCAACGATCCGGCGGCGGTGATGATCTACTATTCGGCGGCTGGACTGTCGGTCCTGATGGCCGTGCGGGAAAGATCGGCGCGGCTGCTGGTCCGCACCGCTGTTGCGATGGGCCTGGGCGCGGGTGTGGCTTCGTTCTACCTGTTGCCAGCGGTCTACGAGCAGCCTTGGGTCAGCATCGCTCAGGTGTTGTCCCCGGGGGTGAGACCGCAGGATAACTTCTTATTCACTATCCTGGCCGATGCCGATCACAATCGTTTCAACCTGCTCGTTTCGTTATTGGCGGTGGCGGAGATCGTCGCTTTGGGCCTGGCCATCTGGTATTCGCGGCCGAAGCGTTTCCGTAAAGCCGGTTTTGAAGAAGCGCCAGGCTCGACAATTGCGTGGGAAGTGCTCGCGGTCTGGGCTGCGGGGGCTGCATTTGTGATGCTCCCAGCCAGCAAACTTCTCTGGGAATACTTGCCGGAGTTCCGTTTTGCGCAGCTTCCCTTCCGTTGGCTGCTCTGCTTGAACGTGCCGCTGGCGATACTGCTGGCGATTGCGACCCGCGACCCCGGCGCGCTCCAGGCAAATGCCCGTCAACCCGGCATTCCCCAGCCCCTCATGCCTCGAACGACTATGCTTCGCTGGATGTTGCGCGGCCTGATCTCGGCCATCTTGCTATTGGTGCTCCTGATCGCTGGCCATCGCATCCAACCCCCCTGGTGGGACACTTCGGCGGACATCGCGGAAATGAAGGACGCAATCTCCGACGCCACAGGCTACGATGGCACCGACGAGTATGTTCCCGCAGGAGCCGACGCATCGGATTTAAAAAAGGACTTGCCCCAGGTAAGCGACCCGAACGGGGAGGCGGTCAAGGTTCAGATGTTGGAGTGGGATGCCAGGGAGAAACATTTCGTCGCATATATTGATAGCCCTCAAAAACTAACCGTGCGACTGTTCAGTTATCCGGCATGGAAGGTGACGGTGAACGGCTCATTGGCGGCGATCGAAAGGTCGGACGACACGGCCCTCATGGTCATCCCCTTGGAGGCTGGCCAGAACGATGTGCGTATTGATTTTGGGCGCACGCCGGATCGCTTGCTGGGAGCGATCGTCTCACTGATCAGCGTCATTATCTTTTGCTTCCTATGGATTCTGACGAAGGCGAAACTCCAACCGCCGGACATCCCGAGAATCGCATGATTCACACCGTACTGGTCGCAACTTCGAATGCCGGCAAGTTGCGCGATTTTGCGGGAGCCGCGGAGGCTTACGGCGTCACGATCGCCAGTATTCCTCGCTTCTCTTCCCTACCCGCGGTGGTGGAAGACGGAGCCACGTTTGAGGCGAACGCTCGCAAGAAGGCCGAGGAATACAGTCTGGCGGCACCGGGTGAACTGGTGCTGGCCGATGACTCGGGACTGGAGATCGACGCGCTCGGGGGCGCGCCAGGGGTACACTCTGCGCGCTATGCTGCCCCTGAGCTCCAAGGTAAAGAACCGCACGAAGCCGGGGCGAATACCGATGACGAAGCCAACAACGCACGCGTGCTGCGCGAACTGGCTGGAATCGAGAAAGAGAATCGTACGGCCCGGTTTGTTTGTGTGCTGGCCGCCGCGCGCGACGGGCAAACGCTCCGGACGTTCCGCGGTACGGCGGAAGGCATCATCCTCGACGCGCCTCGAGGGAAAAATGGCTTCGGCTACGATCCGCTCTTTTGCTTTCCTCAGATCGACAAGACATTCGCCGAACTAAGTGCCGCCGAGAAAGCGCGTTATAGCCATCGTGGCGCCGCATTTCGGGCATTTCTGGAATGGATGGGACGTCTAGATCCATCGCTTCACGCGGACTAGCCTGACGAACTGGCGCAAACCTAAGGCAGTCTCTGAACCAGGCGCTTGGTTTTTGAGGGAAATTGTTGCCACATCACAATGAGCTGTGACGCAGGCCTCCTTGACTCGGGTTCCACGGCACACAGATAATGTCCGGTTGTCCTCTTACATCGAAACTCATAAGGAGCCCATTGTGGCCTCAACCGCCAGCCCCGTCGCTCCCAGAATCAAGCCCGGCGTCGCGCCTTTGCGAGCCGGCGTCGGCAGCTCGTTCCTGCTGCGACGCCTGCACTCGCTTTCGGGCATCGTCCCGATCGGCGCTTTTCTGCTTGAGCACTTCATCTCGAACTATGAAGCCTTCCACGGACCGGAAGCTTATGGCAAGCAAGTCGCATTCCTGAACAGTTTGCCGTTTGTTCTGGCGCTGGAGATTTTTTTCATCTGGATTCCGATCCTTTTCCACGGCCTTTACGGCGTCTACATCTGGTGGCGCGGCGACTCGAATGTGGCGGAGTATCCGTGGCAGGGCAACTGGTTTTATACGTCGCAGCGCTGGACGGGAATCATCGCCCTCATCTACATGGTGCAGCACACTTATTATTTACGCTTCACCGGTGTGCACCTCCCGACGAACCCCATGGCCTCATTCGCCAAGGTGCAGGGAGAATTTCAGCATCCCTGGATGATCGCGTTCTACATCGTTGGGATCGTTGCGGCCTCGTGGCATTTTGCTTACGGCGTTTGGCTGTTCTGCGCCAAGTGGGGCATCACCACCGGCGATACAGCGCGGCGGCGCCTGGGCTACGTTTGCCTGCTGCTCGCTCTCGGACTGATCGGACTGGGCGGCGCCAGCATGTACGGATTCCTGAGCGCTCCGTATCACCCGCTCGATTCGAACGCTTCAGAAATTGTTCAAGCGAAATAAGGATGTGAAATGCCGGGCGCGTCCCGGCAGATCGGACTCATAAAAGATGGCAGCTCCGAAGATTATCGTCGTAGGCGGCGGCCTGGCAGGTCTGGCCGCCGTAATCAAGATCGCCGAAATGGGCGGAGAGGTTGACCTGTTCTCGATTGTTCCGGTCAAGCGCTCGCACTCGGTTTGCGCGCAGGGCGGCATCAACGCGGCCAAGAACCTGAAGGGCGAGGGCGACTCCACCTACAAGCACTTTGACGACACGATCTACGGCGGAGACTTCCTGGCCAACCAGCCGCCCGTAAAAGATATGTGCGAGGCGGCGCCTGGCATCATTGACCTGCTGGACCGCATGGGCGTTCCTTTCAACCGCACGCCGGAAGGTCTGCTCGATTTCCGCCGCTTTGGTGGGACGTTATATAACCGCACTGCATTTGCGGGAGCAACTACCGGCCAGCAACTTCTTTACGCGCTCGACGAGCAGGTGCGGCGCTATGAGTCCGAAGGCAAGGTGAAGAAGTACGAGCACTGGGAATTTCTCTCGGCCGTGCTCGACGGAACCCGCACTTGTCGTGGAATCTGCGCGATGGACCTGCGCACCATGGAGATTCGCACCTTCCCTGCTGATGCCATCATCATCGCCACGGGCGGCATTGGAGCGATCTTCGGCAAGTCCACGAATTCCGTCGTCTGCACAGGATCGGCGCAATCAGCGCTTTATCAGCAGGGATGCTACTACGCGAACGGCGAATTCATCCAGGTGCACCCCACGTCGATTCCCGGAGAAGACAAGCTGCGCCTGATGTCGGAATCGGCACGCGGTGAAGGTGGGCGCGTCTGGGTTCCGAGGACGCAAGGTGATAAGCGCGATCCGAAATCTATCCCAGAAAAAGAGCGCTGGTACTTTCTGGAAGAGTGGTATCCGAAGTACGGAAACCTGGTGCCGCGCGATGTCGCGACGCGCGCGATTTTCAAGGTTGTCTACGAGTACAACCTCGGCATCGACGGCAAGCCGATGGTCTACCTTGACCTCACGCATATCGACCGCAAGGTGCTCGACCGCAAGCTGGAAGGCATCCTCGAAATCTACGAGAAGTTTGTCGGCGACGATCCGCGCGACGTGCCCATGAAGATTTTTCCCGGCATGCACTACACCATGGGTGGGCTGTGGGTGGATTACAAGCAGGCGACGAACATTCCCGGAATTTTCGCGGCCGGCGAGGCTGAATATCAGTATCACGGGGCGAACCGCCTGGGAGCGAATTCGCTGGTGTCGTGCATTTATGGCGGATTTGTTTCTGGCCCGGCGGCGGTGCAGTATGCGAAGAACCTGCAAGCGGCGCCTGCCAACGGCCATTTCGATTCCGAGCGCAAGCGTCAGCAGGAAATTAATGACGGGCTGATGAAGGCGGATGGGAGTGAGAATCCGTTTCTCATCTGGCGCGAGTTAGGCGAACTGATGACTGAGAACTGCACGGTCATCCGCTACAACAAGAAATGCCTGGCGGCGGATGCGAAGATTGTCGACCTTCTGCATCGCTTCCAGAAAATCAATCTCAGCGACCGCACGCAATGGGCGAACACTACCGTGGCCTTCGCGCGGCAGCTTTACAACATGCTGCAATTGTCGCGCGTGATCGCGCAGGGAGCGGCGATGCGGGACGAGTCGCGCGGTTCGCACTACAAGCCGGACTTCCCGGAGCGCGACGATAAGAACTGGATGAAGACTACAAAGGCCAGCTTCGCGCCGGACGCGGATGAGCCGAAGTTTGAGTTTGAGGCGGTGGATGCGGGGTTGATTCCGCCGCGGCCGCGAAAGTATTAAGGTGCTTTGTACGCGTTCTACCGGCGGCGACCTTGGCCCTCAGGGGCTAAAGCCCATTCATTGGGAGGGCTTGTATCGGCACGGCTAGAAGCCGTGCCCTTCCCGGTTTCGCCGGGACTGGAGCAGGGCCTCGGCTTGCCGCGCGGAAACAGTGCGGGCTCTACGGGCTTCGGTTTTGTTGACTGGGAAGACACGTGGTACGGGCGTCGTATATTGCTGATCGGGAAAACACGTGGTACGGGCATCGGAATTGTTTGCTCGGGAAAACGCGTTGTGCAGTCGTATTTGCGGATCGCGAAGAACATTTTCAAGCTTCGCGGAGAAGCACACGGATGCGAGCGCGAACCAAAAGCTGACGGTTACAAGGAACCGGGAAGGGCACGGGTTCCACTCGTGCCAGTTGCGGAGGCCGGAACAGAAGCGGCTTTAGCCGCTGGGGGCCAGGGATCTAGTTTGAATCCGGGGTATGCGGAGGAGTAGCGATACTCGGAAGCGGTCAGAACGAGGCCAGCGATAACGGGATTCTGATGAACATAGTTTTGATGATGACTGAAATCCCGAGGATCGCGGATTCGATGATCTGTAAATCCGCGCTGCCAGATTTCTGAGTTGCGGCCGATGAGCGTTCCGAGTTCGTGCGAATAGGCGCCTTTGATGAATTGCGCGCAGCGTTCAAGGGTTACGTCCTGGGCGGGCGTGAGCAGAAGGTGAACGTGATCGGGCATCAGGACGAAGGCGTGTAAAAGATAACGGCCTTCGCGGCGGTAGTGGAACATAGTTTTGAGAAGTAAACGCGCGTTGTTCTCGACTTGGAATAGTCGTCTGTAATTCCAGGTTCTGGACGTTACGAAATACGTTCCAGGAGGAGAAAAGAGTCGTGATGGCCTCAAGAGTTACCTCAGCGGCTGGAAGCCGCGTCTTCTCTCTGAGCCTAAATCGGCACGAGTGGAACTCGTGCCCTTCCCGGTGGTTTTTCTTATGACGGGTTCTCGTTTTGGGAAAAGGTCGAACGTCGTCAGCACAGCACTTTTGACGGCTTGCTTTACAGTCCCGTCCATCGTCGTCTACGCAAGCGAGCACCCCTGTAGCGCAACACAAAGTCAATACGCGGATGCCGCGGTCGACAAAATTCATTCCTGGGACGGTGTTCACGAGTGGTACAAGTTGTATCGTCAATGCGATGATGGCGGTCCGTCCGAGGGTATCAGCGAGGCCGTCGCCCGCAATTTGGTTGATCGATGGGAATCTCTGGGGCGCTTGGCTCAGCTCGCTAAGAATGATCCGCGATTCGGCGCATTTGTCCTCCAACACATCGACGCAACCCTGAACGAAAACGATCTCCGAAAAATTGATTCCAATGCAGCGACTCGTTGTCCAACTGGGCTCGTGTCACTTTGCGATAGGATCCGTAAGAAAATAGGTTCAGGCTAGGAGCTAAAGGCTAGAAGCTAATGGCTAATAATAAAACCGTCATCATCAAGATTAAACGCCAACTCACCCCCGACGCTCCGGCGACGTGGGAGGAGTTCGAGATTAATTACCGGCCGAACATGAACGTCACTTCGGCGCTCATGGATAT
>JBEKOW010000040.1:0-21634 GCA_049521375.1 Terriglobales bacterium | reverse complement strand
AGTTAAGCTCAAGAATGGCTGCTATTGCACGCAAAGTATTCAAAATAGGCATGTTATATGCAAAGTATTCATATATAAGGACTTGCCTTTGTACGCTACAGCGGCGGGTGCCACCTGCTGCCAAGTGGACCTTTGCTTCCAGTTGATTGCAAAGTTCGGCTTTAAGTCAAGATTTTTATGGTCGAAGAGGAGATCGGAAAGCAGAGCCGGGAGAATCCACATTCCGGCTCAGGGCCTAGCTCTCGCAAGGGACGGATGCAGGAATGCCGCGGTTGTTGGTGCAATGGGGATATTTCACCAATTAGGACTGCTTTAGTTCACGTCCGGGTAAATATCGTGGCACTCGTCGCGCTTCCACCGAATTGTGGCGTAGTGTTGATGGTCGTTGTTCCCGTTACGCTTGATAACAAGTTTTTCCCATTCTTCTTCGACGCCACCGCAATCCACAGGCATCTCAGCGGGGGCGCAAGCTAAGTGCAACAAGGTCGCCCCTTTGTATTTGCCCCGTTCTTTTTCAGGAACGAGTTCTTTGAGGATTTCAACCGTCCGTTCGTAATCGCCGACATTATTTTCCCGGCGGTTTAGAGGGTGTTCCGCTCTTTCCGGCTTGACCACCATAGCGCACACGTGCCCGCTGGCCCCATAGCGCGCCCAAGCCTCTATGCCTAATCTCACGACATAAATCTCAGAAATGGGCAGCCCGTATCGCTCTTGTAGCGTCCGGGCTGTATCCGCTGGAAAAGATGCCAACCCTGCAAACAAGAGCGCAATTGCCACGCGTGTCCACATGTTTTCACTCCCAGTGTTCAGCCTTCGATACAAAGAACTTGTATCACACGATGAGCCTCAGTTGCTGTAATCAGATGGGATGAGAAGGCCGGTCTCCGGACGGGATGCGGTGTACGCTCCCAAGTTATCGACGTGCTCAAGGCACAGATGAAAAGGAGACCGGCAATGAAAAAGGTTAGCACCAGAGCAGCAGCGCCGAGCAGGAATATTTTGCAGCCGAAACTGACCGTTGGATTGGATCTGGGGGATCGCAACAGCTGGCCGGTGTCCCATTCAAGCCGTCTTTTGGCTTGAGTGGGAAACCCCGACCGCTGGACACAGTTTTTCCTCCGCTCGTTCGCGCTTTCTTGCGGTCCACTCCGACTCGATCTCGACGCGCCCTTCAGCTCACGTTGCGTAGTGGCGGAAATTGCTCCACTCCCAGTCTTCCGGACGTTCGTACAGCGTGAGTTCCCCACTCAAGCCAAAAAACGGCTTGAATGGGGCACCGGGCCTCGGACTAAGGTAGGCCCGCGATTGGCTCCGATTCTAGCTCATTCCGTCTAGTGGGCCGTAAATTCAACATGGCATAATATCGGGCGTAAAATCGGGTTGGAGCGGCAGGCTCAATAAAGATGAAGTTTCGATGACCCATTCCCCCAATCATTCCGATTCCCGCGCTGTTGTGCTTCTTAGCGGCGGGATGGATTCGTGTGTTTGCGCGGCGCTGGCGGCGCGCGATCACCGCGCTGCTGCTGTCCATGTGAGCTACGGGCAGCGGACCGAACTGCGGGAGCGGCGGGCCTTTGAAGGGATATGCGACCGGCTTGGGATCACTGACCGTCTGGTGGTGCGGAACGAAGCGCTGCGCGCGATCGGGGGGTCCGCGCTTACCGATGCGAGCATCGGAGTGCCGGAGGGGCATATGATTGGCGGCGGCGTTCCGGTCACTTATGTTCCCTTCCGCAACGCGCATTTTCTGGCGGTGGCGGTGAGCTGGGCGGAAGTTCTGGGCGCGGGGAAGGTTTACATAGGGGCGGTGGAGCAGGACAGTTCGGGGTATCCGGATTGCCGGCCGGAGTATTATCGGGCGTTCAATGAGGTGGTTCGGGCGGGCACGAAGGACGGCTTGATCCGGGTGGTGACGCCCTTGATCGCGATGCGGAAATTCGAGATTGTGAGGCTTGGCCTTGAACTAAATGCACCCTTCGATTTAACGTGGTCATGCTATCAGCGGGAGGACCGGGCGTGCGGCGTCTGTGACAGCTGCATATTGCGGCTGCGGGCGTTTCGCGAGGCGGTCGCGGAGGATCCGATTCCGTATGCGGGGAGTGCGGGGCAGGATTGAGTTTTGCCGGGGGTAGGGGTCCTTCGACTCCGCGTAAACCTCGCTTCGCGACGTTTAGGCTCCGCTCAGGATGACACGGTTCTTAACATGGGTCGTTGATATGGTTCGTTTATGGTCCGACTTCGTGTATGGTCCGAAAAAGGGTGGCGTTGTCCAGGGCGGTCTTGAGAAAGTGCGTTCGATAGAAAAAACTGGTTTTTGCCGGGAGGCTCAATCATGAAGAAATATTTCATCCTTCCTGTTCTGCTCGTGCTTGCGGTGGGGCTGATGGCTCCGCTGGCGTTTTCGCAAACCACGGGCAGCGTGAAGGGAGTTTGCAAGGATATAGACGGGAAGCCGATTACCGGCGCCGAGGTGGAGTGGGCTTCGACGGAGACGGGCCACAAGTACACGCTGAAAACCAACAACAAGGGCGAGTATTTTTCGCTTGGGGTGGTCCCTGGCAAATACAACATCAAGCTGAGCAAGGACGGGAAGGAAATCTATCACTTCAACGGCGTTTCGGTAGGGCTCGACGAGACGACCCTGGACTTCGATCTTAAGAAGGAACAGGTGGCGCAGGCGGCGGGCCAAGGGAAGACTCCGGAGCAGATCAAGGCAGAGGCGGAGCAGCGCGCGAAGGCCACCAAGGAGCAGACGACGGTCACGTCGCTGAACGCCAAGCTGAAGGAAGCGATTGCGGCCTCCGATGCGGGGGATTATGACAAGGCGATTGCCACCTTGAACGATGCCAACGCGATCGATAATACGCGCGATCCGATCTGGGCGAAGCTGGCGGATGCCTACCGGCTCTCGGCGTCGAAGCAGACCGATCCGGATGAGAAAAAGAAGCGTTACGAGATGGCGGCGGCGGATTACCAGAAAGCGATTGATCTGCGGAAGGCTTCCGAGCAGGCACAGAAGGATCCGGAGAACAACAAGAAAATTGCCAGCTACTACAACAACATGGGCGAGGCTTATTCGCGGGAGAACAAGATCGACGATGCGATCAATGCCTATAACCAGGCCGCGCAGGCGTATCCGGAAGGCGCCGCAGTCTACTACTTCAATGAGGGCGCGGTGCTGACCAACGCGGGCAAGGTCGATGATGCGATTGGGGCGTTCAACAAGGTGATTGCGGCCGATCCCAACAAGGCGCTGGCTTACTACTGGAAGGGCATCAATCTGATCGGGAAGGCGACGGTGGGAAAAGACAACAAGATGGTCGCTCCCGACGGAACCGTCGAAGCGTTCCAGAAGTATATTGAACTGGATCCGACGGGGCCGATGGCGCAGACGGCAAAGGATATGCTGGCCAGCATCGGGGCTACGGTGGAGACGGGATTTGGAAACAAGAAGAAGCCGGTGAAGAAGTAAGCCAAACTCGCTTCTCAAGGCGGTGTTCAGAAAGAGCGGCCCATCGGCTGCTCTTTTTGTTTCTGCGGTTACGTAGGTCTATGGTCTAACTGTTCTTCGCTCTCCGCCGCGCACGCGTTACAGTCAAAGCATAGCTTCTCCGGGGCGTCTGCAACGGTCTCCCTGTGGCGAATCGCGCTTGATTGGAGTGTATGGCATGGCGGCTCCGGGGAGTTCCCCGATTGTCAGTGGCGGGACGGGAAGGACGATACCAACGCCGGTTCTGCTCGCGGGGATGTTGCGCGCCTCGGAAAAAATCAGCGACCTGATTTTCTCGCCGGGACGCCCGCCGCAGGTTGAGATTCACGGGCAGCTCACAGCGGTCGAGGTCGCTGGAGTGGGCATGCTTTCCGCGGACGATACGCGGCGGATCGCGGCCGACCTGATCGGCACCAACAAGCAGGCTCTTAGCACCCTGCGCGAGCAGGGCTCGTGCGATGTTTCGTATGGCTTGCCGGGCACGGCGCGGTTTCGGGTGAATGTTTTCATCCAGCGCGGGAGTTGCGCGGTGGTGATGCGGGTGATTCCGACGGCGATTCCGACGCTCGCTTCGCTGCGCCTGCCGCCGCAACTGCAGGAGGCGGCCAATGTGCGGAGCGGGATCATTCTTGTCACCGGCGGGACGGGATCGGGCAAGTCCTCCACGCTGGCGGCGCTGGTCGATCTGATCAACAGCGAGCATTGTTATCACATCCTGACAGTCGAAAATCCGATTGAATTTCTGCACCGGCACAAGAAATCGACCGTGCACCAGCGCGAGCTGCACAGCGACGCTCCAAATTTTGCGCTGGCATTGCGGGCCGCGCTGCGGCAGGCGCCGCGGGTCATTATGGTGGGAGAAATTCCGGATCGCGAGACCATGGAGATTCTGCTGGAGGCGGCGGAAAACGGGCACGTGGTTTTGTCCAGTATGAATGCGGTCGATGTGTCGAAAGCGGTGGATCGCACCATCGGCGTATTCCCGGGGGCGGAACAGCAATCGGTGCGCGAACGGTTTGCGAAAACTTTCCGCTATATCATCGCGCAGCGGCTGATTCCGTGCGCGGATGGGGCGCAACGAGTCGCGGTGGTTGAGATCCTGAAATCCAATTCGCGGACCCGGGACTGCGTGGAACAGGGCGAGCGCCCGGGGCGGACTTTGCTGGATTCACTGAAGGCGAGCGAGTGCGAAGGCATGCAGCATTTCGATGCCGAGATCGCGAAACTGGTGCGCGCGGGCGCAGTGGACTCCGAGACCGCGCTGTGCTTCTCGAGCAACGCCACGCTACTGGGGCAGGAACTGGCGAGAAGTTAATTTCCAATCTCTGCGCCGACTTCATCCGCACGTTGTATTCTGCCGCGCGGTTCCACCGTGGCGGCCCATCCTCGGGGTATGATTTCCGCATGTCTGGAGCAGAGGCTGTAAACTCTGTCGTCAGCTTCGAAGAGGCGCGGCAGATTGTGGAGCGGCACGCCGCAATCGTACGAGCGGCTGTTTCGCGTACCTCAGGAACTGAACCGGTGGAACTGCTGGCGGCGCGGGGCAGAATCCTGGCGGAGCCCATTCTGGCAGATCGCGACTTTCCTCCTTTTCCCCGGGCGACGCGGGACGGATATGCGGTACGGGCCGCCGATCTGCAAGAGGTTCCGGCGCGGCTCAGGATTGTGGGAGAGATTCGGGCGGGGGCTTGTCTCGAGTCGGAGGGCGGTTCTGCCAGTATCAACCGCGGTGAAGCCGCGTCGATCATGACGGGTGCTCCGCTGCCAGCGGGCGCGGATGCGGTGGTGATGGTGGAGTACACGGCGGAGATTTCCCACCCTAACGCCGCAAAAGACGCGGCGTCAGGATGGGGCACCCCCGGCGCGGATTTGAAGTCGGGTACTCTCGGCAATGAATTGAGTTTGGGCGCCCTAGAGAGATTTGTCGAGATTCGGCGGAGCGTGCAAAGTGGAGAGAATTTTGTTCCGCATGGAGCCGAGGCGCGGGCGGGGCAGGTATTAATTCCGAAGGGCCGGAGGATGGACCACGCGCTGATTGGGATGGCAGCGGCGGTGGGCAAGAGCCGCGTGAAGGTCTTTCGCAAGCCCCGCGTGGCGGTGCTCTCCACCGGCGATGAACTGGTGGGAATTGACGCGACTCCGGGGGCGACGCAGATTCGGAATTCGAATTCGTATTCGCTGGCGGCGCAGGTTGAAGAGGCGGGGGGCGAGGCGGTGCGGTTGGCGATCGCTCCGGATGAGCCGGGGCGATTGCGGGCTCTGATTGAAGAAGGGCTGTCTTACGATCTGTTGTTGCTCACGGGCGGAGTTTCGATGGGGAAGTATGACCTGGTCGAGCCGGTGGTGGGCGAGTTGGACGCGGAGTTTTATTTCACGGGGGCGCAGATTCAGCCGGGGAAGCCGGTGGTGTTTGGGTCGTGCGGTGGTTCCCATCCTCACGCGGCAAAAGACGCCGCGCCACGATCGGGCACCCTCGGCGCGGCAGCCGCGGATAACATGGCCACGCGGACAGGAGTGTCCGCGCCACACTATTTTTTCGGGTTGCCGGGGAATCCGGTTTCCACGATGGTTACGTTCCGGCTTTTTGCGCAACCGATGGTTGCTGCCCTGGCGGGCGCGGCTCCGGAGCCACTGGTCTTTCTCAAGGCGCGGCTGAAGTCCGAAGTTCGCACCAAGACCGGTCTCACACGATTTCTGCCCGCCGTGCTTTCGGGGGAGTTTGAGCACGGCGAGGTCGAACTGGCGGCGTGGCAAGGGTCGGGTGATATTGCAGCGCTGGCCCGGGCGAATTGCTATCTGGTGATTCCTCCTGACGTGGAGCGGGTTGCGGCGGGGGAAGCGGCGTCAGTGTTGTTGCGGTAGGGCGGCGTTATTTCGGACCAACCTTAGTGTGTTGTCCCAGAAATTCGTGGGCGAGTAGGGGTCCTTCGACTCCGCATGATCATCGCTTCGCGACGATCATGCTGCGCTCAGGATGACCTCGGTTTTAAATAGAAGGTCGAGACGGGAAAAAGTCACAGCCTCTCAGGATGACTTCAGTTATTAATGAGATGGTGGAGAAGTAAAAAAGTCGCACACTCCGAGGGTAAGTTCGGAGTCGGCCCGGTTCGGATGCGGGCCACGCTGGAGGCAAAAATTGCGGAATGCGGTAGTCTGTTCTGAATGGCGAAGAAGAAGCTTTCGCACTACGACGACGCTGGGCGCGCCCGGATGGTGGATGTTTCCGCCAAGCGAAAGACGGTGCGCGAGGCGGAGGCGAGCGCTCTTGTTTTGATGTCGCCGAAGGTCTTGCGGGCGCTGCCTTCCAATCCCAAGGGCGACCCGCTGGAAGTGGCGCGAACGGCGGGAATTCTGGCGGCGAAGCGTACTTCGGAGCTGATTCCGATGTGCCATCCGGTGCCGCTGTCGCACATTGCTGTGACCCTACGCGTGTGCGAGAATGGCGTGGCTATTGCCACAAAAGTAAAGACCACCGCGGAGACGGGCGTCGAGATGGAAGCGCTGGTGGCGGCGAGCGTGGCGGCTCTCACCGTCTACGACATGTGCAAGGCGCTCGATAAAGGGATCGAAATCCGAGAAGTGGTGCTGCGGAAAAAGTCGGGCGGCAAGAGTGGAGATTATCGCCGGGCCGCAAAGCGCAACCATGCCGAGTAACGTAAGAATCCTGCTGGTGGATGACAACCCGATGGTTCTCGGGATGCTGCAGCAAGCGCTCGCAAATTTAGGCGAAGTGTCGACGGCCGGCGATTCGGCGGATGCGCTGTTGAAGGCGGTGGAGGAGATTCCGGATTTGCTGATCAGCGATTACCGGATGCCGGGGATGGACGGGCGGCAGTTGCTTGAGAAATTGAAGGGCCGCAAGGCCACTGCGGGGATCGCCGTGATTCTGATGGCGAGCAAGGCGGACATCGCGGAACGGCTGTCGCTGCAGGATCCGATCGAAGATCACCTGGAGAAGCCGTTTTTCCTGAAGGACGCGGTGCGAAGAATCAAACGGGTGGTGGACCGGATTGCGCTGGAGAAACTGGCGAAGGCTCCCACGGCGGATGGCGTGTTGCGCGGCAGCCTGGCGCAGATGAACGTAATTGACCTGGTGCAATCGCTCGAGATGGGCCGTAAGAGCTGCCTGCTGACGATGACGAATGCGGGCGACAAGTGCGAAATTTATTTTTCGCAGGGGCAGGCGAAACATGCGGTGTATGGGCCGGTGGTGGGAGACGAAGCGGTTTTCAAAGTGCTGCGCTGGACGGAAGGAAATTTTCAGATTGATTTTGAGAAGAGTACGGAGCAGGAGACAACGACTCTGAATACGCAGGGCCTGCTGATGGAGGGCCTGCGGCTGCTCGATGAGGCACAGCGCGACGCGGCGGCTGAGGGTGAAGATGTCCTGCTCGACACCTGAGGCTTCGATGGCATCCCAGCGGATGCTGGCCGCTGTGGTTACGGTGAGCGATTCGTGTTCGCGGGGCGAGAAGACGGACCTCTCCGGTCCGGCAGTGGCTGAGGCGCTGCAACGGCGCGGGTTCGAGATCGTTGAGCGCGCGGTGGTGCCCGATGAGCGCGACGATATCCAGAAAAGACTGATTGCTTTGTGCGGGACGGCTCGGCTGGTGGTGACTACGGGAGGAACGGGCATTGCTCCGCGCGACGTGACCCCGGAAGCGACACGTGCAGTGTGCGACCGTCTGGTGGAAGGTATCGCGGAGCACATGCGCACGGAAGGGATGCGCAAGACTCGTTTTGCGGCGCTGAGCCGTGGCGTGTGCGGAATTCGTGGAACGAGCTTGATTCTGAATCTGCCGGGGAGTCCGGCGGGGGCAGTCGAGTCGCTGGAAGCGGTGGTTGATCTGCTGCCGCATGCGCTGGAATTGCTGGCGGGGAAGACGGAGCATGGGTAGGGCATCGCCAATTGTCGTCGGGTAATTCGTCGTTGGTCGTTTGTTGGCCGGAGTTCCGATCGGGCGCTTTCATTGAACAAACTCAAACATTTTGTCCACGCTTACGCTGAGTGGATCAAGCATGTGCTTGCGCCCTTGGGGCCGTGGGGGATGCTGGCATTTGCGGCAGTGGACGGGTCGTTTCTCGGCATGCCGCTGGACGCGATTTTTGTCGGTTATGTTTACAACGACCGGTCGCGGTTTTTGCTCTATGTATTTCTAGCGGCGCTGGGCGGGACGCTAGGAAGCATCGTCTGGTACGTGATTGGATTTACGGGCGGTGAGATGTTGCTGCGGAAGCGGCTGTCGCCGGCGAAGTTCGCGAAGATTCATGCGTCATTCGAAAGGCATGAATTCTGGGCGCTGATGTTTCCGGCGATGCTGCCTCCGCCGACTCCCTTCAAGATTGTGGTGCTGGCGGCGGCGGGATTCGAGATGAACTTCGGACATTTCCTGCTGGCGATTTTTGCGGGCCGGTTTGTGCGCTTTCTGATTGAGGGGTTGCTGACGCTGTGGTTTGGTCCGCAGGTGGTCACCCTGACGGGGAACCTGTTCCGGCATCATTTTGTGGCGATTCTGATGGCGGCCGCGATACTCGTGGCTGGTTGGCTACTCTGGCGGCGCGCAAAGCGACCGAACAAGAAGATCGAAGATGGGTCAGAGAATGATTCCACGCACCCGCTGGAAGACGGGAATTAAGGAACCACCGTCACGGTGATCGTGTTCGACTTCACCACGCCATCTTTCGGATCGTCGGAAATCGCGCGCGACAGTTGGACCGTGTATTGGCTCATCTGGCTCAGGTCAAAGAGGCGGCTGACGAAGTCGCCCGTAATATCCATGCCCTCGCCCGGCTTGAGGATGCGGGCCGGCCAGCCATGCGCGGTTGAACCCATTGAGCGATTGATCTGGCGCTTCTCGACGAGGTTGCCGTTGCCATCGCGAATTTCGTATTGATGAGAGAAATCTATGTTTGTTCGGGAATCCTTGTCGTAGCCAAAGGACAGTTTATGTTGGGAGATGTTCGTCAAATGGACTTTGATGAACAAGTCGGACCCGGCCTTGATGGTATAGCTGTCGGGGCCGGTCTGGGATGCGGGGCCTTCCACGGCGATGGTCGCGGCAAAGGGCGGATTGGCGGTCTGCGCCGGGATCGCGGTGGCCGCGAACGACAGCAAGATCGCAGTCCGGAAGATCGCTACTGTGGCCTTCGCGTGCATGGAAGCCTCGAGCGTCAGGCGATGGCGGAGCCGTGGCTCTCGCCGGAGCGGGACAGCGCGGCCGCGAGGGCCGGTAATCCGAACATGACGGCGGTGAAGACGAGGTCGCCGGCAATGGTGTGACGGAAGAACGGGAGGCCCGCGTCGTAGGAAACCATCAGTCCCGCGAAGGTTTTGGGATACATGGACCAGCAGGCCCAGACGGCAAAATTGCTGACGATGAAGAACGAGACGGAACTGGCGAGCGCGGCACCGCCTACGCGGAGCCAGTCTATCTTCTTTAGGAGGCCAGTGTTTGCCCGGAGACCGGTCCCGAGCCAGAGAATGGCGGCGTACCAGGCCCAGGTCACGAAGTGATCCCATGAGAACGGATAGGAGTACACGAATTTTGTGAGCAGAACGTCAGACAGGGCGAGCAGGGCGAAGGGGATCCAGAGCTGGCGACGAGAGCCGCGCGCGCCAAAATAGAGCAGGGCGGCGGCGACGGGAGTAAAAGCCAGAGGATGCGGCATGAACCGGACCGCAACCGCCAACAGGATGAAAAAATAAGCCAGCACTGGTCACCTCGAAAAGTAGACACTAGGATTGTTGCTCGCCGGATGGGAAACGGTCAAGCTGGGGCTCAGCCTGATACGTCCGAGGCAGGCGAGAAGTTATCGGGGCAAAAGATGATTGGCGTCGTTGTCTTTAACTTCGTGATGTTGGGCCTGTGCGCGGTGGTCGGAAGCGGCCTTGTGCCGGCGAATCCGATGCGATTGGCGCTGGACTGGATGCATAACACGATCGGGATTACGTCGCCTCCGGAAGAGAAGGTGCGGATGGTGGCACTTCTCTGGCTCGGATCGATCATTGTGATTGTCGATGGAGTGCTGTTCATGCTGGTGTTCTTTACTTCACTTTTGATGTGAATGAGACGCTTGCCTGCGCCGGCGGATTCCCTATGGCAGGGCTGATCGAAGGGAGATCATCGTCGGGAGATCAAGGCTTCTGTGGATCACGGTCTCGGCTCGGTCGCATATCCATCTGCTCGTCGAGCACATGCAAATCGCGGCTCAGGATCACGCGGGCGCCGAGCGGCGTGCTGGTCTCGCCGGGATAAGCGTAGCGCAGGTCGCGGAGGCGCACGAGGTAGGCCGGACGACCTGGCTGCGCGGGATCGCTCGCGAGTTCTTCGGTTTCGGTTATGGGATACGCGGCCCAACTCAGATAAACGCGGCCCAGATAGCTCTTCTTGGCGGCCAGCGTGATGGGCGTTTCCTCGGGCTTGTAGCGTATCTGCATGTTGCCGTCGGGATCCACTTCGGGCACGGATGAACCCGCTCTCACCGTATAAACGTTCATCATCGCGAAAAACGCGGGGGTCTCCGCGATGCCATACCAGCGGAATGGATTGAACGGATACGGGTAGGCCGAGACGCGCGTGGCGTCCACTCGCTGGTAGGTTCGCGCGTCAAGCGCCGCGAGGGCGCGGCGATGCTGGAAATCGCATAATCCCCAAAACGCGAAAGTAGCCAGCAGCGCGACGGTGGCGGCAACTCGCCCGGGCGGATGTTTGTCTTTGCGGCCCGAGCTGATTTCCTGATTGATCAGGGAAAACAGCAATGGAACGGTGAGGCCGAGAAACAGCACGACGAGCAAGACCGGCTCGACGATGTAGACGATATCCCAGGAGATCCAGCGCTCGGAGAAAGGCCAGAAGGGGCGGATTCCATAGGCGGTCGTGTAGTCCAGCAAAATGTGGCTGAGGCCGGCGAGGCAGGCATACAGAAAAAGCAGTCGCCAGCGCGGCGGAAGATTGGGATCGCGCGTTTTGCGGCCGCGGAGGCGCCAGATCCCGTAGACAAACGCGACCACGGCGGCGGCGACGAGCGGTACTCCAAGAAAAGAGTGGGTAAAGCCGCGGTGATGATTCAACCCGAAGGCGGAACCGCCGAAGCGGCTCAGGACATCGAGATCGGGGGCCTCGGCAGCGAGGGTGAGGGTGAGCGTGGCGAGCGCGGTCTTGCGATTGAGGCCGGCGCGGCCCAGGTTGGCGCCGAACAGGAAGTGGGTGACGGGTTCCAAGTTTGACGAGTTTAACAAAAGTCAGAAGTCAGAAGTCAGATTGAAGAAGTGTCGGCTCCGGCAATTCAGTGAGGCGGGATGAGTTCGACGGACTGCCTTGCTGTCAGGAGAGAACCAGATCGAAACCTGAAATCGTGGCATAGGCGCGGAAATCGCGGTCTCGGGTGATCAGCGGGATGTTGGCATCGATACAACTCTGGGCGATCAGGGCATCGCCGAGCCTGGCCTTCCGGGCCTTGGCCAGCACTTTTGCGCGCAATAACCCGGCGCGCTGCCAATAGTGCGAACCGATTTCTATCAGGGGGACATCCTTGAGAGTTTCGGCAACGCTGGACGGCAGTTTCGGATCGCTCAATAATTCCGTGAGCACAGCCGGAACCATGACGACCTGGCGGTCTTCGAGTGCGCGGTCCAACAGACGCGTGTCTTCGCCCTCGTCACCCTCGAGAAACGCGATCCAAGTGCTTGTGTCAGCAGCGATCATTGTTGTGGCGGATCGTATTTGGAATTATCGACGCCGCTTATCGATCCGCTTTCAATTCGACAAGAGTTCGACTGAAGCGGACTTTGCCTCGAAAGCGGCGAAGGTGCTCATAAGCCTGCGAAGCCGCGACCAGTTGGAGGCCGGTGCGGACAGTTTGAGTGATGCCGGCGCCGGTAGCTCTCTGCGCCTTGCCGAGCAATTGCTCCGGAATTTCGATTGTGATCTTGCGCACCGTCGCCATAAGATCCCATTTTACCATATACGATACTGGTATTGGTTATGGTATATGAGAGGAGTGTTTGAATTCCTCGCCGAGCCTTGAACGCTCATTTTCTGGCAACGGGCACGACCAGCGATAATGCGTCCTGCTCCATCGTCATACGAGCGGGGAGACGGCCGAGGAGTTCTCCATCGGCTTCCACGTAAACGCGGTCGGCAGCATCGCCCTGGTCGGGCAAGCGGCAGGCCAGTTCCGAGCAGTTGACGAGGTCGATGCCAGAGACTTTGCGCTTGCGCCATCCGAGAACGGCGGCGGCGACATACTGCAGATAGGCGTTACGGCTGGCCGTGCGGCACATGACCGTGCGGAGGTCGCGGCAATCGAGCGAAGCTCCGGGCACAAGTTCGCGCAGGATATTACCGAAAAAGCGAATACGCACGGCGAGCAGCTCGGTGAGAAGAGCTTGCTGCTTGTGGCCTGAGCCGTTGGAGTATTCGACTTCGAAGCGGCGCATGCGGTGGGTTGCCCACAGATGCCAGGCTTTCAGGTAATAGGCAGCCATGCCCGAGCGATTCTTGAGGTCGGCGGTCAGTTTGTAGAAGAGGTGGGCATCGACGCCGATTCCCGCAGCAACGGTGAAGTAGCGGGACACGGACTGTCCGGTGAAATCGTGATATTCGATGCGGCCCAGGGGGATGCGGCGCACAGTTCCGTGCACGAGCGCGCGCGCGGCATCGCCGGGGCGCAGCGGGATGGAAAGATCGTGGGCGAGGGCATTGGCGGTGCCGAAGGGAAGAATGGCGAGAGCGACGGGCGTGCCGGCTAATCCTTGAATGATGTCGTGGATGGTGCCATCGCCTCCGCAGGCGAAAACGGTGTCGCTGCCGGCGGCGACCGCGAAACGGGCGTGGACCGTGGCCTCGTGACTGGAGCGGCATACCGTCAGTTCGGTGTGAATGCCGGCCGACTGGATGATGCCGATCGCGCGGTCGAGTTCGGCGTCGCGCTTTTTTCCACGGCGACCGGAATTGGGATTAAAAAGTATGGTGGCTTTGCGCATGCTCCCACATTGTTGTGCTTAGAGTTTAGCGCACGGATGTTTAACATCTGGTTAACGAACGCCCCACCCCCACATGCCGAACATCGAGCAGAGCCTCATTAAGAACGATTCATTTAGACTCGAATCATGGTGGAGATGGGCCGGTTGCTGGTCGTTCTCGGGCTAGCGCTGCTGGTCGTTGGCGGCGTCGTGCTGCTTCTGGGGCGGACAGGCGTGCCGTTGGGGCGGCTGCCGGGCGATATTGTGTATCGCGGGAAAAGCACGACTTTCTATTTTCCGCTGGCAAGTTCCATCCTGATTAGTGTTGTCCTGTCACTTTTCTTTTTCCTGGCCGGGCGCTTCAGACGGTAGAGGCAGCGGGGGGCGTCTCTACGACAGCTCTCTTCCAGCAAACCGCAGATCCCTCGCTTCGCTCGGGATGACAATTTTCGGGTGGCAGTTTTGCTGACCGGTGAGTCCCCGCATGTCTTGCAAGCCCGCGGTACACTGATGCATCGATGGATGCAGGGGATCAACTCGGGTTCCAGTTTCGGCCTGCAGAGAGGCGCGTATGGCGGGTGCGGGCGCTAGTTTCGGCGGTGCGTGCGCACCTCGAGAGGGAGTATTCCGATTGCTGGGTGGAGGGCGAGATTTCAAATCTTCGCATTCCGGATTCCGGGCATTTATATTTCACGCTCAAGGAAGAAACGGCACAGATTCGGGTGGTGATGTTCCGGTCGTCGGCGAAATTGTTGCGTTTTCGTCCCGAGAACGGGTTGCACGTCACGGTGCGTGGCCGGATTACAGTCTATGAAGAGCGCGGCGAGTTGCAGATCACGGCGGACTTCATGGAGCCGCAGGGCGCGGGAGCGCTGCAGTTAGCCTTCGAACAATTGAAGGCTCGGCTCCAAGCAGAAGGGCTGTTTGAGGCGTCGCGGAAAAAAGCGATCCCCTCGCTGCCGCAGAGAATTGGCATCATCACGTCTCCGCAGGGAGCGGCGCTGCGTGACATCCTGAACATACTGGCGCGGCGACATCACTCGGCGAATGTGCTGATTTATCCCGCACAGGTGCAAGGTGACGCGGCGGCGGGCGAGGCGATGGCCGGGCTGCGCTATTTTCAGGCGCAGAAGCTGCATCCGGTCGAAGTCATCATCATTGCGCGCGGCGGCGGCTCGGCGGAGGATCTGGCCGCTTTCAACCATGAAGGACTGGCTCGCGCCGTGGCGGAGTCGAAGATTCCGGTGATCTCGGCGATTGGACACGAGACCGACTTCACGATTGTGGATTTTGTCGCGGATTTGCGGGCGCCCACGCCGTCGGCAGCGGCGGAACTGGTGATCCGATCGCGGCAGGAGATCGAGGCGCAGGCGGAGGAGTTGAATCGCCGGCTCGAGCACGCGGTCCGCTACCGTCTGCTGATGGCGCGCCAGCAACTGACGGAACTTGCCCAGCACGGAGCTTTTGCGAGCATGATGGACGGCATCCATCGCGGCCAGCAGAAGCTCGATGAACGGCGCTACAGGCTGGAGAAGGCGCAGATGCGGCTTATGGAGCTAAGCCGGCGGCGCCTCGAAAACGTGTCTGCGGCGGTGCGCCATTATGATGCGCGACGCCGGTTGGCGGCGATTCGCAAGCAGCTCGAAACTTCGACGGCGAGCCTGGCCGCGGCTACGCGCGCGCGTCTGCTGGCATCGCGAGCTGGGCTGGAGCGGCGGGCCGCGAGTCTGGAGGCACTTTCGCCGCTGGCCATTCTGAATCGCGGATATGCGCTGGTGTTCGATGCAAACGGGCAACTGGTGAGCGATGCTGGCCGTCTGGCTGCGGGAGATGAGATTTCGGCGCGCCTGGCGCGGGGACGGGTTCGCGCCCGCGTGACCGGCAGTGACGGCACAGAGTAGACACAGAGTGCCTTTGCCGGCGCGTGCATTAAAATGAAGGCAACGCCGCGGACAATGTGAGGACGGAGTGACAGCAGCGATCGCATGGCCACCAATCACGCTTATTTCGATCGTGGACATCGCGCTGGTCGCGTTCCTGATCTACCAGTTCCTGACGCTGGTGCAGGGCACACGCGCTGCGCCGATGCTGTTGGGCGTGGCTACGCTGGGGCTGGCGTTCTATTTTGCGCGGCTCGGTGAATTGCGGACGCTGAACTGGCTGCTGAGCACGTTGCTTCCCTATGCCGTATTCGCGCTGATCGTGGTGTTCCAGTCTGAAATACGTCATGCATTGGCCAACCTGGGGAGCCGGGTATCGCTCATGCGGTCGTCCGCCTCGGCGGCCGACGTGTACGACGATATCGTTCTGGCGGCCAATCTTTTTTCGCAGAATCAAACCGGCGCGCTGATCGTAATCGAGCGGGAGATCGGTTTGCGGACCTACATCGAAAGCGGGGTAGCGCTGGATGCGCGCCTTTCGTACGACCTGCTGGCTACGGTATTTCGTCCGAGCGCTCCGTTGCATGACGGCGCGGTGATTGTGCAGCGGGACCGGATCGCAGCCGCGGCATGTTTTCTGCCGCTGTCGATGAATCCGGTTCTCTCCACGCAGCTGGGAACGCGCCATCGCGCGGGCATCGGAATTACCGAAGAAACGGATGCGGTGGCGGTGATCGTGTCCGAGGAAACGGGCGCGATCAGCGTCGCCGTTTCCGGGAACATTGAGCGTGACCTTACCGTGGAGCGTTTGCGCGAGCGCTTGAGCAGCCTGCTGCGGCGCTATGCTCCGGCTCCGACGATGCCTACTTCCGTGGAAGAAAGCTTTATCGAAGATGAGCCGTCCGGTTCGCAATCTTCGGCGCGCCGGCACGATTCCGCTTCGCGGTCGGGAAGGGACGACTGATGAGCACCAGTTG
This sequence comes from Terriglobales bacterium, assembly GCA_049521375.1. Lineage (GTDB taxonomy): Bacteria > Acidobacteriota > Terriglobia > Terriglobales > Acidobacteriaceae > Acidiflorens. The sequence goes on along the minus strand of JBEKOW010000040.1, from coordinate 5,323 downwards.
GTGGCGGCGCTTGTTCCTGGATAATCTTCTGTTCAAGGTGGTCTCCCTGCTTTTGGCGATCGGCCTCTGGCTGACGGTGGCGCGCAGTCCGATTGCTGAAGTTGAGATGAACGTTCCGATTGAGTTTCGCAACCTTCCGGACCAACTGGAGATTGATTCCGCGAGCTTTACGGAAGCGCAGGTGCGGGTGCGCGGACCGGAGCGTGTGATCCATAGCCTCGTTCCCGCCGACATACGCGCGGAGGTTGACCTGAGCAATGTTCGACCGGGGGAACGGACTTTTGATCTGACGGCGCGCCATGTGCATGTCCCGGATGACGTCGAGGTGGTACAGATCATCCCCGGGCAGTTTCACCTGTCATTCGATAGCCGGGCGACACGCTCGATAGAAGTGCGTCCTCGTGTTACGGGAAATTTTGCGAGCGGCATGCGAGTCGCGGAGGTTACCGCCGACCCTCCGAACATCATGATTACTGGGCCGCGCCGGAGAGTCGAAGCTCTGGAGGCAGCCAGCACTGATCCCGTAGATGCCAGCGGAACCATGACGCGCGATTCCTTTCTGACGCAGGTATTCGTTGCCGATCCCCTGATCCAGGTCGTTCATCCCCGGCCGGTGCGGGTGACGGTTATCATGGAGGGCGGCAAGGAAGAAAAAAAGGCCAAGTGAGCTTTTCTCACGAAAGCAGCCATTCATCAACATAGGACCTATTTCCTCCGGAGTTCATGACACAAACTAGACAGCTTTTTGGGACCGACGGAATTCGCGGTGTGGCGGAAGAGTTTCCGCTGACGCGCGACAGCGTGTACTGGATTGGGCGGGCATTAGGCCATGACCTCGCACGGGTGAATCCGAAGGCCCGAGTTGTGATCGGGCAGGACACGCGGGTTTCGAGCCAGTGGATTGCCGACCGGTTTTTGCAGGGGCTGGCTTCGGTGGGCGTGGCGGCGCGCAGCGCGGGCGTTATCACCACGCCGGGAGTAGCGTTTCTGGCGCGCTCGCAGGGATTCGACGCCGGTGTGGTGATTTCGGCGTCGCATAATCCGTGGACCGATAACGGCATCAAGATTTTCTCCGGCGACGGATACAAGTTGCCCGATGCGCGTGAACTGGCGATCGAAAAAGAGATTTTCGCACTGCTGCAGGATTCCGATTCCACTCCGGCTCCGGAGGCGGCGCCCACGGTCGTGAGCCTGCCGGGAGAGTCGGGGTTGAGGGAAGCGTATGTGAGCTGGCTGGCGGCGGGCGTTCGTGGCGATTTGACGCGGCTTCGCGTAGCCGTCGATTGCGCCAACGGGGCGGCGGCGGCCGAAGGCCCGGAACTGTTTCGCATGCTCGGGATCCAATCGACTTTCCTGCACTCGGCGCCAGACGGGGAGAATATCAACGCCAATTGCGGGGCGCTGCATCCGGAGACGGTGGCGCAGTTTGTCTCGGAGAAGAAGGGTCAATTCGATCTTGGGGTAACCTTCGACGGCGATGCCGACCGCGCCCTTTTTTGCGATGCCGACGGCCGGGTGGTAAATGGAGATGCGGTGCTGCTGCTCGCCGCTCGCGACATGCTGGGCCGCGGCACCCTGTCGAACGCGACCGTCGTGGCCACGACCATGTCGAACATGGGATTGGAACTGGCACTGAAGGGCTCCGGCATTCGCATGCTGCGCGCCAACGTGGGCGACAAGTACGTGCTGGAAGAGATGCAGCGGGTGGGCGCGACGCTGGGCGGCGAGCAGTCGGGACACATCCTTTTTCGCGATGGCGACGCTACAACCGGCGATGGCCTGATGACGGCGCTGCGAGTTCTGGAGATCATCGTGCGGACAGGAAAGACGCTGGCCGAACTGGTGAGCGATTTGAAGGTATTTCCGCAGACCATCCGCAACGTGCGAGTGCGAGAGAAGGTGCCGTTTGAAAAGATTCCGGCGGTGCAGGACGCCATTACGTCGGGCGAGCGCGAACTGGACGGTAAGGGCCGGGTTGTCGTTCGCTACTCCGGCACCGAGGCGCTGGCTCGCGTGATGATCGAGGCGGACTCGAAAGAGCAGATGAACAGGATCGCCGAGTCGATCGCGGCGGCGATTCAAACGGCGCTGGGAGTTTAGGCGGACCGGAATTTCAGAATCATCCTCGTAAGCCAGGCTCAACGAGCCTCTCCCCTGGTTCTTCGTACATCCTGTGGTTATCGGGGTTAGTCAGCTCCATTGCCAGCTACGTCCAAAAGTACGGACGGGTTATCTTGTCGGCGAGAGGCGATGAGCCCAAAATCAGAGTCGATTAAATTTTCAAAATTAAGAAGAGAATCATGAGAATTCTTGTGGTGGAGGACGATGCCGCCCTGGCCAGTTTTTTACAAAAGGGGCTGGAAGCGGAACATCACGTGGTGGACGTTGCGCGGGATGGCGAGCAAGGCCGTTCGATGGCCCTGGGGATTGACTACGATCTGGTCGTGCTCGACCTGAATCTGCCTGGGGTGGACGGATTATCTGTGCTTCGTAGTGTGCGGCAGCGCAAAGTGTATTTACCTGTCATGATTCTGACCGCGCGGGGGCGAGTGGAAGACCGCGTCCAATGCCTGGACTCGGGAGCGGACGACTACCTGGCGAAGCCATTTTCGTTTCTCGAACTGTCCGCGCGGGCGCGTGCGTTGTTGCGGCGCAGCCACTCGCCTTCGGAATCGCTGCTCCGGGTGCGCGATCTGAATATGAACCGGGTGGAGCGCAAGGTGGAGCGGGCGGGGCGTCCCATTGAATTGACGACCAAGGAATTCGCGCTGCTGGAATACATGATGCGCAATGCCGGGCGGCGCTTGACGCGCGCCATGATTATCGAGCACGTCTGGAACCTCACTTTCGATTCGACTACAAATGTAGTGGACGTTTACATCAATTACCTGCGGCGCAAGGTGGACGACGGCTTTCCGACAACCTTGATTCACACCGTTCGTGGCGTAGGGTACCAGCTGAGCGCGGATGGGGCAGTCGCATGAGCGCGAGCGCCCATTCTTACCCTCGGCCGGAACGCGACCAGGAACTGCTCGGCGATCTGCTGCATTCCCTGAGCCAGCCGCTTACCAGCCTGCGCTGTAACCTGGAACTTTCGATTGACGAGGTGACAGAGCAACAGCAGCAAAGTGTTTCGGCGGCGCTGCAGCAGACGGAAACCGTCATCGGAATGATCCAGTTGATGCGGGAGTATCTGGATGTCGAGCCCGGTGAAGTGGAGCATGCAGCTGCGCTGACGCCGGTCTTGAGGAGCCTGGGGGAGAACCTGGCGTCGATCGCGGCGGTCCGCAGCATCCGCTTGCGCGTGTTGGGAACAAGTGCCGCAAAGGTGCGGGTGACTGAGGCGCGGCTGCGCCTGGCGCTCCAATATCTGATGCTGGCGTTGATCGACCGGCAACCGGCGGGCAGCGAGATTACCCTGCTTCTAAACGAGGGTGCGGCGGGAACAGTCTTGCGAGCGCAATGTGACAGGAGCTTTCTTGATCCAGAATCGAGGTCTGCGGAGAAGGGGCGGGATCGACCAGCGCAGCGCGATTCCGTGAGAGCAACGATGCGACGTGTGCGTTTGGCGATTGCCAGCCGCACCCTGAATGCAGCCGGCGCCGCGCTTTCTCTGGACGATGGCGCTCCCGGATTCGTCTTGCGGATTCCGCACATGGATTGAGCTCGCAACCGGCCTCTCTTGAGGGTCCTACAGCCTTCCTCCCATGGTTGCCGGTGCTGGGGATTCTCTAGCGACGGCGCTCCGGCACCTACCGTTTTATTGTTGAGGACTTTTCCGGCGCACTTGGGCGGTGAATTTTTCCGCGCCTCCCGTGCCGGTTAGGAAGTACAATCCAGCGTTCCGGCGGTCTGTTATGAAACCTTCAAAATGACCTGGTGGAAAAAAGATGATCATGAAAATTCTAGAGATGTGTGATTCGGAAGCGGCGTCGGTTCCGATGGAAGCGACGGCGGAGCGAGCGATCCAGATGATGCTGGACCGGCATGTGGGCGCGGTGGCCGTGGTGGACGAAAAGCAGCGGGTCGCCGGGATTTTTACGGAACGCGATGTATTGCGGCGGCTGGCACTCAGCGAACGGAATCCTCGAACGACCTCGGTCTGCGAAGTGATGACGACTCCTGTGGAGATGGCGACTCCGGCCACCACTCCGGGCGAGGCGCTCGCGACCATGGTGGAGCGGCATTACCGCCATCTGCCGATCGTTGAGGAGGACGGGCATCTGCTGGGGATGCTTTCCATTCGTAACGTGCTCGAAGCGCGTGTCGACACGCTGACTTTTCAACTGGACCAGGCGCGGTCGGTGGTTCTTTGAATTTCGCGCCCGAGGCGACATAAGCGCTACTGGTGCGCGTGTGGGCTCTGCGCGGGGTTGGCCACGTGGGCCTTCGGGGCGTGCGCTATCTTTACATCAAAGCTCACCGGCAGGTTCTTCGGCGGGTAGCAGGCGGTGTTATCGCAGGCCTGGTACTTCAGGCTTCCGTGAACGGCATATTTGCCGGGTTCAATAATGTGCAGGGGATGGACGATGAGATCCACCTTGAAGTCTCCGCTATAGACGTTAAGTTTCTCGTCGGGCGCGAAGGCGAAGCTCGTATCCTGGCCTGCGGGATAGATAGTCTTGCCGATGACGATATCGGTGGCGGGCTCGATCTTGAGCGTGGTGGGAATCAGGAACTCCGACTTCGGCTGATTGGAATTGATGTGGAAGCCGTTGGCGACGTTGAAAGACAGAGAGACGGTCACGGGTTTCCCCTGGACAGCGTTCACGAGCGGCACGGGCGCGATTTTGACGACCGGACCTTTGGGGCCGAATTCTTCCTGGCTAAAGGCGAGGGCGGAGAAGAGGAAAAGCGCAATCGCGAAAAACGTTTTCATCATTGTCCTCAGCGGTCCAAGCCACGTGTAAGTCTATCGAACAAAAAGCAATCTGGCAGAAGCCGACCCGACACACCGCGAGACGACTTCATCGCGAACCGCACAGCATAATCCAGCGGCGATGCAAGTGGGTAATTATTTCTGAGCCTGAACGCTGCCGCTGTTGCCGAGGGCTTCTTTTATGTGGTCGACGAAGACGCTGCGGCTCTGCAGTCCAAATTCGCGGGCGACGACCTTGCCGTTGCGGTCCAGGAAAAAGGTGGTGGGAAGGACGTTGACACCGCCATAGCTCAGGCCGACCGCTTCCTTGCCAAGCAGAATCGGGTAATTGACGTCCATATCTTTCGCGAACCTGGTGATGTCATCGGTGCTGGCATCATCCATGGCGACGCCGACGATCTGAAAACCCTGCGGACCATATTGCTTTTGGAGTTCGACGAACCA
>JBEKOW010000039.1:0-21667 GCA_049521375.1 Terriglobales bacterium | reverse complement strand
CAAGGGAGAAATCCATCCCGAGAAAAACCCGGTCCTGCGCCTCTTCCGACGAATTCTCCCGGTCACCGACGAGTACGAAGGCGGAAAGTTTTTCACGCGCCGAGCCGGCTTATATGCGACGCCACTCTTCGTAGTACTTCTGTTGGTGGAGACGACCGACATTGTGCTGGCGGTCGATTCGATCCCGGCAGTGCTGGCGATCACGCTGAATGCATTCATTGTCTACACCTCAAACGTGTTTGCGATTCTCGGTCTGCGATCCCTGTACTTCGCGCTTGCAGGGATGATGGACACTTTTCACTACCTGCACTATGGATTGTCAGCCGTGCTGATTTTTGTTGGACTCAAGATGCTGGCTGCCCACTATGTAATCGTTCCCACCGAATGGACTCTGGGCGTGGTCCTGCTGGTCCTGGCAATGTCTGTTGCAGCTTCAATAGCCCTCCCCAGGAAAGCGTAGCGTCGCGGTGCCAGCCGAGGGCAACGACCGCTCCGTAAATCACTTTGTCACTGCGGCCCATCGCAAGAGAATCCCCATGCGTGAGCTATCATGAAAGTTCATGATCCGCATCCCCGTGACGACGCCTTCCCGCTCATACGAAGTCCTTATCGGACGCGGTCTGCTTGCCCGCGCCGGAGAATGCCTGAGCCCTCTGCTGGGAAACCGAAAAGCGTTTGTCATTACCACGCCGCCGGTGAAGCGTTGTTGGTCGAAGCCTTTATTGCAATCTCTGAAGGCTGCGCGCATCGAAACCACGCTCCTCGAAATGCCGGACGGAGAGCGCGCCAAGCGCCTCTCGACGCTGGAAAAGTTGGCAGATCAGTTGGTCAAGCAAAGCGCCGATCGTGGCGCCATCCTGATCGCGCTGGGCGGAGGCGTAGTCGGCGACGTGACCGGATTTCTCGCTTCGGTTTATATGCGGGGAGTCGATGTCATCCAGGTCCCAACCACCGTGCTGGCGCAGGTGGATGCCGCTATCGGAGGCAAGACCGGCGTCAATCTCGTTTCCGGGAAAAATCTGCTGGGAACCTTTCATCAGCCGCGCGCTGTTCTGGTCGATCCCGCCGTGCTGGCGACGCTGCCCAAGCGCCAGTATCGCGCCGGCCTGTATGAGTCGCTGAAATGCGGCATCATCGGCGACCCGGGACTGTTCCAGCTTTTCGAAGAGAAACATAAGGAAATTCTTGCTCGTGATGCCTCGGTAGTGGAGAAGGTGATCGCTGATTCGGTGCGCCTCAAAGCGTCCGTCGTAAGCGCTGACGAAAAAGAGGGCGGCCTGCGCCAGGTGCTTAACCTCGGGCACACGATCGGACACGCTCTCGAAGCCGAAACGCAATACAAGTCGCTTCTCCACGGAGAGGCGGTCGGGTGGGGCATGGTGGCGGCGACCTACATCGCGCTCTCCAGCGGCAAACTGGACAGCGTGACAGCCGGCCGCATCATGAACGCCGTTCTGGGCCTGGGCGAGTTGCCACGCATGAACGTGAACACCTCGAACATCATGAAGCGCCTGAAGTTCGACAAGAAGACGCGCCAGGGAGTGGTTCACTTTATCCTGCCGCGCGAAATCGGCAAAGTGGAAATCACCAGCGAGGTTGGAGAAGCGGTAGTTAAGGCCGCGGTCGACGAGATCCGCAAGCTGGCGCGGAACTGAGGCGGCGGGTTCGAAGCGAATGACTCAAGTGGAAGAGGAAAAAGTAGTTGGCGCATCTCCCGCTGGCGCGGATAGCCGCGACGCGGCCGCCCGGGCCGTGCAGGAGATGTTCACCTCGATCGCGCCCCGCTACGACCTGCTGAACCACGTACTGTCCTTCAATATCGACCGTTTTTGGTGGTGGCGGACGGCCCGCCGCTTCGATTCGATCTTGCAGCGTGCGGACGCGCGCGTACTGGACCTCTGCTGCGGCACCGGCGATATGGCCTTTGCGCTGCAGCGCCGGGCCCGATCATCCAGCGCAGAAATCATGGGCGCTGATTTTTCCCACGCCATGCTCCAGCGGGCAGCCGCAAAAGCAAACGGCACAAAGCTGCGCTGGATCGAAGCGGATGCCCTCCGCCTGCCTTTTCCCGACCGGCACTTCGACCTGGTTACTTCGGCATTTGGGTTTAGGAACCTCGCCGATTACGATGCCGGACTGCGCGAGATCGTCCGCGTGCTGCGTCCCGGCGGCCAGTGCGGGATTCTGGATTTCGGGGAACCCGGCGGCATGATCGGAAAGGTCTATCGCGTCTATTTCAAGCAGGTATTGCCCAGGATCGGCACGCTGATCTCCGGCGTCCGCGGCCCTTATGCTTATCTGCCTGCCTCAGTAGAACGTTTTCCCGCGCCGCAGGAGATGATCGAGCGCATGCAGAAAGCCGGTTTTACTGAAGCCTCATGGACCCCATACACATTTGGCGTAGCGGGACTTTACCTGGGACTCAAAAGCGGTCGAGGCATTTAAGCGCGCTGTCTTTGATCGGAAGCAGGAACCTCAGCGCGCGGCATACTCATCCCCGTACAGGCTAGCCTGATCCTCGCTCCGTACAACCGAGATTTCAGGCTTTCGCGGAGAATAGCGCACTCCGATCCTTCGCCCTTTCCAGCGCTGTTCTTTGTCGTTCGCCTTTCGCTCACTCCAGGAGCGTAACTGGAATGCTCCCGGATAGAAGCTGTTTTCGACGCTGTAAGAGTAGGAGACATCTGTTTTCCAAACGAAGCTGTCCTGGAAAGTCGATGCAGACTCCACGTTGCCCAACGCGGAAGGCCAGTGCCGGGAACTCCGTTTTCTCAGCCAAACAATAAATCCTGTACCCGCCGCAATCGCAAATCCGGCTGCGTCGCGGGCGACTGTCGCCCAGAAGATAAAGTCGTGGCGAATCGTCATATGGCACTACTCGAGTTTGTCCGGAACGAATCCGCGAACGCCTCAAGACTCGTCTTTGTCATGACCCGTTCGTAATCCTTCCCCAGAAAGGCTTTGAGCCGGTCGGTATTCATGACGTACTCGCTTGTCATGTAGGGAACGGCGTCGGGAGGAATGGTGGAAATCCCGCGATCCCAGAGGAACTGCAGCAGCAGACGCATTCCTAACAGGCCGGGAACGCGCCACAGTTTTGCATTAGCCACCTGGAAACATTGCGCGAACGAGAGCGCTTCGCCGCGTCCCGCCACATTCAGAATGTTGAGGCGTTGCGCTTCCGGTTCCCGCTTCAGGATCCATGTGATCAGACGGGCCATGTCGTCGACGTGAACGAATTGAAGCTTGTTATCCAGGTATGCCCGGCCGAAAGGCAACACGCAAGGCAGGCGTTTTCCTGCGTCCCGCATACGAGCCGCGCGTGGCGCGCGACCGTTCGGCGTGCCGCGGAATGCTCCCATCAGGTAATTTTCCACGCTCGCTCCCGCAAAAATGTGCGGGCGAAGAATAAAAACTCCGCAGCCGCGCAGGGAGGGCGCGCGCTGCTGCACCACCAGGTCGCTCTCTTTCTTGTGGATCGCGTAGGGCAGCGTATGGGCCAGCAGGGGGGCATCTTCCGTGACTGCATTTGGCAACCCGGGCCCATACGCGGACACGCTGCTGATAAAAATAAATTGGCGAACAATATTTCCGGCAAGCCGGTTCGCCTCAGTGATCGCTTCCATCACCCGGGCCGTGCCAGCCACGTTAATCTGCCACATCCGGTCCAGATCCAGCACTCCCGTGCGCTGCGGGTCGATCACGAATGCCAGATGAATTACCGAAACTGGCTTCACTTCGCGCAGAAGCGCGTGCAGATGACCGGTCGATTCTTCCTTGCCCAGATCGAGGGGCACAAACCTATCCACGGACACAGTGGGGGGCATCAGGTCCACCCCCACCACTGTATATCCGGAGAGCTGTTCTAGAAGCCGGCGGCCAAGGTTTCCTGAAACACCGGTGACAAGGACGGTTGGCTTATCCTTCTCCATTTAGTCTGGGTCGTCGTCCTTGTCCTTCATCGGTGGCTTGCGTCCGCGTGGCATCATCGGCATGCCCGGAGCGCGGTTGGGGCCAAAGTAGGCCTCGTTCAGGTCGGCATTATTCTGGAAGCTCTGCATCGCCTCGCGGTAGCGCTGCGCCGAAAGCTGGTTGCGGATTTCCGTCTTCACCGAATCCAGCGGCAGCGTCTCCTTGCTGACGATTTTGTAAATATAGTTGCCACTGGGATCCGAAATTACTTCGGAAACTTCTCCCACCTTGAGTTCCATCGCTGACTGGTGGGTCGCGGGAAGGCTGGTGCGGCGCACCTTCTCCATCTTGGTCGAAGGCGGATTGCCCGGCAGGCCGCCCGCCGTGAATGCCTCTTTCTCAAGTTTATCGGGATCTTCCCCTTTTACCAGGCGCGCACGCAGAAGGCCCGCTTCCTTCTTCATTGCCTCCTCGCCTTCCTTCTGCTGCTCCTCGGGAGTTTTCGTATCCGCTTTGGCTGCGGGCTTTGAAGCATCGGCCGCAGCGCCTGCCTTGGTAGCAGTCTTGTTGGGCGTGGCGGCAGGAGTTTCGATTCGCTTGTTGTGGGGAACGAATATCCTCACAAAGGTGGCCTGCTCGAAGTTCGCCGAGTTTTTCTGGTAGTAGTCCTGAATATCCTGATCGCTCACGTTGTTGGATTCGGCCTGCAAGGTCTTGCTTAACTCCTGGGAAAGAATCTGCATGCGGGCAAAGCGCATGGCCTCATCGAAGTGCGGAGTCTTATCCAGCCCGCGTTTATCCGCGGCTGTCGACATCGTCAGCATGCGGGCATACGCTGTAGCCAACTGGCGGCGCATGGCGGGCGACATTCCCGGCTGTAAGGCATCCGCCAGCTTTTCAAACTGCGCGCGCGTAAGCACGGTCTTGCAGGCGTCACCCGTGGCTGTCGAATCCGGGCAAAATCCTTTCACGGTAAGCACGGGATCGTCGGGGTTGACCTTCACTTCCGGCTCCGCGGCCTTGCCGGGCTCAGATGGGGCTGTGGTGGCTCCGTTTGGTGTAGGCGGAACCGGCCGGTTTGGTTGGGCAGTCTGCCCACTGACGAAAGCGCAAAACAAGAGACACACGAAAAACTCACGCAACATGGAACAAAATCCTCCGGAACAAAATGCGACATAATCCTAGCATGGCAGCCGCCAGATAGGCCAAAATAGCCCCGGTGAAGTGGCCGCCCGCGCCCCGCCCTCGGTGCAGCAGTTATGTTCCGGGCAGGGCTCGCGTTCCCACTGCCGAACGGAAAGCCGGGACGCTACGGTAACGGTCCAGGGGTTGGCGAGACTCGAATCGAAAGCGATAATGGCGGATATGCCGGATTCCCAGAGCGCGCTCCGCTCCGACTCGATGCGCCGCGAAAAACGCATCGTGGCGGGCAATTCGGTATTGGCCGCGCTCCTGATTACCACCCTGAAAATCGTGGTCGGCCTGGCCACCCAATCGCTCGGAATCCTGTCAGAGGCCGCGCACTCCGGGCTGGATTTGATCGCCGCCATGGTGACGTGGTTTTCCGTCCGCGTGTCCGACAAGCCGGCCGATGCCGATCACCAGTACGGCCACGGCAAGGTCGAGAGTTTTTCGGCATTCATCGAAACCGGCCTGCTGCTGCTCACTTGCATCTGGATCGTTTACGAGGCCGTCAAGCGGCTCTTTTTTCAAACTGTAGAGATTGAGCCCAGCGTGCCTGCCTTCCTCGTGATGTTTCTGTCGATGGCCGTTGACGTCTGGCGATCGCGTGCCCTCGGCGGCATGGCGAAAAAATACGACAGCCAGGCGCTCGAGGCCGACGCGCTGCATTTTTCGACCGACGTTTGGTCGAGCGCCGTCGTCATCTTGGGACTCGCGCTGGTCTGGGCCGGCCGCAGCTTTCATGTGAATTGGTTGCAGCGCGCCGATCCCATTGCGGCCCTGTTTGTCGCCTGTGTAGTCGTCAACGTAAGCTGGCGGCTGGCCCGCAGAACGATGGACGCCCTGCTGGACGCCGCTCCCTCCGGAGTGCGCAGCCAGATCCTCGACCGCATCGCCACCGTGGACGGAGTCCTCGAGGTCGAGCGCGTCCGCATCCGCAAATCAGGTAATCATTATTTCACCGATGTTTCGCTCGGAATGGCGCGCAACTTTACCTTCCAGCGCTCCGAGCAGGTTTCCGATGCCGTGACCGCACGGGTGCGCGAGATTCTACCCGATGCGGATGTCATGGTCCATCCCGTTCCGCGTGCCCGCCATAGTGAGAATATTTTTGACCGCATTCGCGCCGTCGCCACGCGCCACAACTTCAATGTTCACGACATCAGCGTGCAGGACCTGACCGGTGAGCTGCACGTGGAGCAGCATCTGGAACTGGATGAACAACTCAGCATGAAGCAGGCGCACGACGAGGTGACCCGGCTCGAAACCGAGATGCGCAGCGAAATCCCGGAGATTGCCACCATCCTCACCCATATCGAAAGCGAGCCCGCCACCATTGAATCAGGCGAGCAGATCGTCCTCGAGCCGAAATTGGAAAAGCAGCTCCGCGATGTGATCAAGGATTTTCCCGAAGTCATGGATGTGCACGAATTCCAATTCAAGAAAATTCGCGACCGTCTGTACGTTTCCTGCCACTGCACATTGCCCGACGAGATGCCGCTCTCCCGGGTGCATGACGTGCAGACCGCGCTCGAAATCCGCTTCAAGCAGGATGCGCCAGAGTTATTTCGTGTTTTGATTCACCCTGAGCCGGTCACCGACAACCGGCGTTAGTTGGGCCGCAAAATAAAATACGAGGCGAAAACGCCATGATTGAAGCCGAAGCAATCTGGACGGATCACGAACGCTACATAGGATCAGCTACGTCGCGCCACTCCCTGGTCATGGACACGGCCGCCGAAAAAACGGCCAGTAGTCCAATGGAACTGGTGTTGGTGGCGCTCTGTGGCTGCACAGCGTCTGACGTGGTGGGAATTCTCCGCAAGAAGCGCGAGCCCTTCACCGGTCTCGAAGTGCGCGCGAAAGGCGAACGCGCCGATGGATATCCTGCCGTCTACACATCCATCCGCCTGACCTACATCGTTCGCGGAGAGGTCAGCAAGAAAGCCATGGAAGACGCCGTGCGCCTCTCGAAAGAAAAATACTGCTCGGTTTCAGCCATGCTCGAGAAGACCGCAAAGATCACTTACACGATCGAGCACGCCGCGTGAAGGCTGGAGTTCATCCCCATCCCCTGCGCGGATATTTTTATATCGGAAGCGCCGCCCTGCTCTGGGGGATCTCGGCCACCCTCGGCCGCGCGGCCTTCACGGGGCACTTGCTGGCGGGGGGCACATCGGTCGGAACTTCCCTCGCAAGTTCTTTGGCTAAGATCAATCCGCTGATCCTCTCGCAGAGCCGCGTCACGCTTTCGCTGGCCGTATTGTTACCGCTTCTGCTCGCCCGGCGCGGAGCATCCGCGTTGCAAGTTCCCGCCCCCGACCTGCTGCGTTTTTTCCTGCTCGGCGTTCTCGGAGTCGCGGCATCAAACTACCTCTACTACGTAGCGATTCAGCGGACCAACGTGGCGACCGCCATCATCGTGCAATACACGGCTCCCGTGTGGGTCTTGCTGTATACGATGGCGCGCGGAGCTGAGTGGCCGTCGTTGCGCCGAGGTGCGGCGGTGGCATTGGCGGTTTTAGGCTGCGCCCTAGCCGTCGGGCTGGTAGGCTCTGGCGGTTTTCGCATGGACGCGCGCGGCGTCACCGCCGCTCTGCTGGCCGCATTTTCCTTCGCCTTCTACAACGTGGGAGGCCACAGCGTCCTCGCCCGTTACGACCGCTGGAAGGTGCTGCTCTGGGTGCTGGTCGGAGCCGCGGGCTTCTGGCTCGTTGTCAATCCACCCTGGAAAATCCTGGCCGCCCACTACGGCCCCACCGAGTGGACATTCATGGCGGCATTTTCGGTGCTCTCCGTGCTCCTGCCGTTTTCCTGTTATTTCGCCGGACTCCAGCATCTGGAGCCTACGCGCGCGGTAGTGGTCAGCTGTCTGGAGCCGGTGTTCAGCATTCTGCTCGCAGCAGTTATTTTGGGCGAACTCTTGCATCCCGTGCAGACCGTTGGGATATTGCTGGTATTGGCAGCGATCGTCCTGATTCAGATCCCCGAACGCGAAGCCCGCAGCGAAGACCTGGTAGTGGAACCGATCGAATAAGCTTTTGTCATCCCGAATCCTGTTCCGGGGATACCGGGACGAGGTGAGGGATCTGCATTTTGCCGGTAAATGTGGACTTCGACGAAGACTCAGCCGCGCTTACTCCAGGCTCTTTCCCATAGTTTCCGGCAGCTGCGAAGCCATCAGGCTGGCCAGCAAAAACGACCCCGCGCAAAGATAGAAGGCCCAGTCCAGTCCCTTGATGTCCCCGACCCGTCCAATAATGAACGGTGAAACGCAGCTCAAGGCCCGCGCCCCGGTGTAGGTAAAGCCCAGCCCGCGCGCCCTTAACTGCGTAGGATAAATCTCGCTGCCGATCGTTCCACAGCCCGAGAACCAGCCAGTGGCGAAGAACGCCACGACCGTCCCGATCACTAGCACAGCGATCCCCGAACGCGCCATGGCATAAAGCGGAATCAGCAGCGCCGCCGCAAAAAGATAAAGCACGAACGAACGCCGCCGCCCCAGATGGTCCGCCAGCCAGCCGAAGCTGAGGTATCCTGGAAACATTCCGAACAGGTTAAGCACGATCAGCAGCGTGGAAGTCCCCATGATCCCGAAACCCCTCCCGCCCCGCGCCACCGGCAGCGACAGATAGGCCGGAATCCACTGAAATAATCCCCACCAGCCGAATAATCCAAAGAAATTCAGGAAGAGCAGGACGAGAGTGCTCTTGAAGTAAGGCGGACGGAGGATTTTGAAGAAGGAATCGTCGTCGTAAGAGTTGTCTAACGGCAGAGAGCGCGGAGTTCGCACATGAGAAGAAGAAATCTGCTTTCCCGAATTTTCCCGAGAGCCCACCGAACTCAGCGGTGAAAGATTTTTATTTGCTCGGCGCTCCGCCCACATTTCCGACTCCGGCACTTCCCGGCGAATCCACAGAGTGACCAGAGCCGGCAGGATGCCCACAAAAAACACCGCCCGCCATGACGCGTAGCGAAGCACAATCCCCGCGACCAGCGCAGCCAGCGCATAACCAATCGCCCACGAACTCTGCACGATCGCGATTGCCTTGGCGCGCAACGCGTCCGGCCAGGTCTCGGCCACCAGCGTGGCGCCGGTATTCCATTCGCCGCCCATGCCCAGCCCAAGAATGAAGCGAACAATCGCCAGCATCAGCACGGTAGTCGAGAGCCCCGAAGCGAACGAGCACACCGAGTAGGTCACGATGCTGAGCATCAGGGCGCGCTTGCGCCCGATGCGATCCGCCAGAAATCCGAATAACACCCCGCCAATACCGGAAGCCAGCAGCATCAGCGTGGATAACAATCCCGCGGTGCCTTTCGACATGCCCAGATCCCGCATGATGTGCGCCAGAACCAGCGCATAAAGCATGGCGTCAAACGAATCGAGCATCCACCCCAGCGAGGCTGCCAGAAGCGTCCGCCGCTGCCCGGGAGTGGCCTGCTTCAATAGTTGGATTGGGCCAATGGCCATTTGCCGAGCGATTGTACCAGTGGACGGCAGGCGGCCCCGGACGCGCGTGGATTGGCTGCCCGAAATGTTCGGGGCTTTCGGTGCCTTTGAATGCGTGTCGCGGGCCGCCGCAATTCAGCAACCCGGAATTCGGCGAGCTCTATGCGGGCGACAGGCCGTACTTTTCCTGGAGGCGGCGTTCCATGGTACGGAAGATGAGGCCGTCCACCAGATAGCCGAGAATGATGATGAGGATCATGACCGCCAGAACCTGGCTCATGTCACTGAGGTCGCGGCCCATCATCAGCAACTGGCCTAGGCCCAGGCTCAGGAAAATCATCTCGGCTTGAATCAGCGAGCGCCACGCGAAGGCCCAGCCTTGTTTCATGCCGTTGACGATGAAGGGCAGGCTGGCAGGCAAGAGCACGGACCAGAAGAGCCGGAATCCGCTGGCACCCAGATTTCGCCCGGCCATGCCATAGATTTTGGGCATCTGCTTGCGGCCGTCTTCCATCGCGATGGTTACCGAGAGCAGCGAACCCATCAGGACTACGAAGAGAATGGCTTTTTCGGACAGGCCGAACCAGAGGACCGCGAGGGGGATCCAGCAAATGCTGGGCAGTGATTGCAGACTGACCAGCAAGCCGCCCAGCGTCTCTTCGAGAAACTTGCTGCTGGAAACGGCGAGGCCGAGAATCAGGCCCAGGCCGACGGACAGGCTGTACCCAATCAGCATGCGCTTCATGGTGACGGCGATGCCGATCCAGAAACTGTGGTCGGCGAAACCGTCGCGCAGGGCTTGTGCTACTCCCCAGGGCGGCGGGAACAGGTACGGAGGCCAGATGCGGAGCTTCGCCAGGAGTGCCCAGATGGCGATCAAAGAGGAGTAGAAAACTACTTGCCTAACGAGCTTTTTCATCGTTGTACTCCACTTCGAGACTCTTGTTGATCTCTTCGCGCAGGCAATCGAGAATGTTGCGCGCGTTGCGGGTCACATCGGGATGTTCCATGTGGCGGGGGCGCGGCAGGTTCACGTTAAATTCCTGCTTGACGCGTCCGGGACGGAAGGTCAGCAAGACTACGCGGTCGCCGAGGCGCGCGGCTTCCCGCACGTTATGGGTGACGAAAATAATGGTGCATCCGGTTTCGGCCCAGATGCGTTCGAGTTCATCGTGGAGAAGGTCGCGGGTTTGAGCGTCCAGCGCAGCGAAGGGTTCATCCATCAGGAGTACGTCGGGCTCGGCGGCCAAGGCTCGCGCCAACGCCACGCGCTGGCGCATGCCGCCGGAAAGCTGGTGGATGTAACTGCCTCTAAATTTCGAGAGGTGCACTAGACGCAGATAGTGCTGAACCTTTTCTTCCCGCTCGGCTTTCGGAATGTTCTTCATCTTCATGCCGAATTCAACATTGCCGCCGACGGTGAGCCAGGGAAATAATCCGAGCTCCTGAAAAATCAGTATGCGATCCGTGCCGGGACCCTGCACGGGCTGACCATCGACGAGAACGTTCCCCGAGGTCTGGGGATGGAGACCGGCGATCAAGTGGAGCAGCGTCGATTTGCCGCAACCCGATGGGCCGACGATGCAGAGGAACTCTCCGGGCTTCACTTCGAGATTGATCCTGTCGAGAGCCAGCAGGCGCTCTCCAGAAGTCGTCTTGTAGCTCAGACAGATTTCATCAAGCGCCACCTTGGGGATAACGGCCTCGGCAGGCGCGGCAGCAAAGGTGGAGGCGGGCAGGGGCGGCTTCGCATGAAAAGTGTTGAACCGTCCGCGGTGGGGGAGTGGGCGAGCCGGAGAAACGATGTTTTGAGGACTTGCGCTCATTGGATGGCCTTCTTTCCTTTTTCCACGAGAACCTGATTCAGGAGCGAGAGATCGTACAAACTTGAGAGATCGGGCATCTGGCGGCCGAGAAAACCGGCTTCAAAAGCCGACCTGGCGGAATTCAGCAGCGAGCTGCGAAGCGGGTCGTAAGTAGGCTTCATGCGTCCGAAGGCCTCGTCGAGAACTGCGTCTGGGAGTGCCTTTCCGGTTTCTTTCGCGATCTGCTGGTTGAGCAGTTTGCGGGCTTCCGGAAGATGGCCGTTGATCCAGTCGGTCAACTCGACATGGGCGCGGATCCAGTTCTTGACGAGATCCGGATGCTGCTTGAGGAACTGGGTGCGCACGATGAGGTGGGCGGTAACGAAATCGCCATTGGGCCAGAGCGTGCGTTCGTCCAGAAACAGCCTTCCGTTGCCTTCCTTGATCAGGCGCGTTGCCCACGGCTCGGGAGCCCATGCGCCGTCGAGGTCTCGCTTGAGGAAAAGCGTGAGCTGATCCGGGTTAGCAAGCGGAATTACCTGAACGTCGCCGCCCTTGTCGGTCGATTTCATGCCATGCGAAATCAACCACGCACGGAGCGCGACATCCTGCGTGTTGCCCATTTGCGGGGAAGCGATTCTCTTGCCGTGAAAATCCTCCGGCTTCTGAATGCCGGCATCGTTGCGGACGACGAGAGCGGCTCCGCCACTGGTCGCGCCAGCGACAATGCGCAGAGCTTCCCCGTTGGAGCGGACGTAGCCGGAGATGGCAGGATTGGGCCCGATGTAGGTCATGTCGATAGCGCCCGCGAACAGGGCTTCGATCGCGGAAGGGCCGGCGTTAAAGCTCTTCCATTCGACCTTTACGCCGGGTCCCATGGCTTTCTCGAACCACCCATTGCTCTTGCCGACCATCGCCTGCGGATGCGTGATGTTCGGAAATGCGCCCACGCGAATCACGCTCTGGGCTGAGGCCAAGGCGCATGACATCCCCAGGGTCAGAACAGCGAGGCCGCGAAGCGTGCGGCTTATCAACCCAGAGTGAGGATGCTTAGTCATGGCCCTGTTTTCCGGTCGCGGGGAGCGCTATCGGGAGCACATTTTCTTCCGTCTTTTTTCGTTTGCCGGACCTGGGTTTGAGAGCGCTGGAAGGGCCGCCGGCGGGCACTAGCTCGGCGAGCGTGGTGCTCTCAAGAATTTTGGCGGCGGCGTCGCGCACGTCGAGAAAGAGCTTGTAGAGCGATCTGCGGTCGTCATCGCGGTCGATCAGCGAGCGGAGTTGTTCGGCGTCTCCAAAGGGAGCCAGAGGGCCGTCGATCAGGCGGATGATTTCGCTGAGGCGAATCTCGGATGGCGGACGGCGCAAGTGATAGCCACCCTTCGCGCCCCGGGCGCTCTCGACGATGCGGGCATTCTTGAGTTCGAGGAGAATGAGCTCGAGAAACTTTTCCGGCAGATTCTCCTCGTAGGCAATGTCGCGAATTCGGATTGCGCCTTCCTGGTAATGGCGAGTCAGCATCATTAATGCCTGAAGCGCGTACAGACCCTTCTGCGATACCTTCATAATCTCCCTTTGATTCTATTATGTCTATGGCCCCGATAGGCATTATAGTAAAAGCACGCGATATTCCAAACAAGTTACTTTTGAACAAGGCCAAAGGGCTCTCGTTTCATACGGTTAGCAAGCCTGAGGGAGGGCGGAGCGGGCCGCTGTGCAAGCGATTGCAGTTAAAGGAGGACAAATGTTCGGGAGGGGTTGCGTTGGGGATCGGAACTGGCTCTCTGATTATGCGGGGGATAGTCCGGCCGACACGCGGGCGTTGGTTATAACAGGCGCATAATGCTCAGAGTGATGTTGTCGGGTCCGCCGCGTTTTCGGGCCAACTCGATGAGTTCGCGGCCGGCATCTGCGGCACTCTGTTTTTCGACAGCGGTCAGGATTTCTTCATCGTGCACCACTCCCCAGAGTCCGTCGCTGCAGATCAGAAGCGCATCTTCGGCGCGGAGAGGCTCGGGATGCCCGGGAGAATCCATGATCAGGTCCGGATTGGTGCCCAGGGCCGCGGTGAGAATGTTGCGTTGTGGATGGGTCTCCGCTTCCTGGCGGCTGATCATTCCGGCTTCGACCAACCGACCCACGTAGGAATGATCGCGCGTTACCTGGGTAATGTGGTGGTCGCGGATGAGATAGAGACGCGTGTCTCCGACATGGACAAAGTAGAGCGCATCCTGCACGACAGCGGCGGCGGTACAAGTCGTACCCATACCTCGCAGTGCGGGATGGGCGGACGCGTAGCGGCGGATCTCCTCGTGCGCGAACTGCAGTCCATCATTGAGAGCCTGTTGCGGATCGTCGCCGGGGAAGTCACGATAGACGGCAATGAGCGTGTCGACCGCGAGACGGCTGGCTTCCTGACCGCCTTCGTAGCCACCCATGCCATCGGCCACGACCATCAGGCGGCCTTTGCGGGCGAATTGCTGATCATCCTCCGGGTCGGGCTCCCAATAGCCAAAAGAATCTTCGTTGTTCTTGCGGAGGCAGCCAATATCGGACTGTCCCGATACTTCGATCCCGGCCCGAACCTTCATCCCAACTCCGCTTTCCGTGCCGTCATGAGAACCATGGACATTTCGTGCTTGCGCAAAGCCTCTGGATTATACGGGCAGGAGGGGTGCGGCTCCAAGGCGCACGGAGTTCACTGCGAGGGCTGGGACGTCGAACGGTGTAGAAAATGAAAGCGGGGACGGCTGCCTTGGCAGCGTCCCCGCAAGATTCGAATGGTTTCAGCCGCGAACTTTTACTCTAAGCTTCACGCTCTAGCCAGGACCGCATTCGCCATTGGGGCCCGGCCCTGCCTCAGACGCAACCGGAATGTAGATGGGCTGCGAGGTGATGCCCTGGTAGGTAGCGGTGACCTGGTACGCACCCTGGAAAAACCATCCCGTGCCTTGCTGCACCCAGGTGCAAACCGCGGGTTCCACGGCGGTGATTAAACCGGTGGGGCTGTATTCCACGGTACCTTGGGTGTAGGGCGGCGTGCTGGGAGCGGGACAGGACGGCGCCTCACAAGGAGGAAGGAGCGGGTTGCCATTAAAGTCCTTGGTGTAGTTGGGATCGACGATGACCTGGTAGGTAACCTGATCGGTGAGATCGACCGTTTTGGTGTTGGTATAGGTGCCGGTCGCCAGGAGTTGAATCGTGTCGCCGTCGCCTGGCAGATTGTAAATACCCGTCTGACTCGAGGGAGCCACGCCGTTAATTAACGAAGCGGTGAGCGTAATCGACTGGAGATTGTTGGTCTGCCCCTTGACCGCCCCGCAATTCACGAGGCTAAGGGCCAGGACGGCGAACGCAAGCGCCGCTAAGATCTGTTTGCATTTCACTGCAGGTTTCCTCCCAATGGGAACTCACCAGCATCGTGGCAGCATCCGTCATATCCGACAAGGTAACCAAAGTCATCGCATACTCTTGGCCGATTTCCGCCAGGCGCGCCTAGCCTGACGTATCAGTCAGGTAACGCGGCGAACGGAGAAAGTCGGAAGGTCGTCTAGAATCGGGGGATGACCGATCCGGCACAACCGAATCAGCCTTCTCCCGAGCAGCCGTCTGCCGATCCGAGCTTGCCCTACCTACATATGGCGGCTCCGCCCGCGCCGGCCGATCAATCCCAACACGGCGCTCCGCCGTCACTTTCGCCCGTGGCCAGTCCCGTCACTGAGTTTCACATCGGCGACGAGTTTGGGACAGCCAAGCGTAATCTGCCTCCGGCGGGGATTGTGCTGATCTGTCTTGCGGTAGTCGCGGTGGTGGTGGGCGTCATTGCTTTTCACGGGCGGGCAAAACCCCAGGGAGCGGGCTCGGTGGATTTTGTTACCGCCGCGGAGGTACCCAATCAGAAGACGGTGCTGGCCGCGATCACGCTGACCTTGCGCGATACGGCGAGTCGACCGCTCTGGATTCACACCCTGAAGGCGGAATTGACCACGGCCGACGGACATACGTACGAAGACGAAGCTGGGTCTGCGGTGGATCTTGAGCGCTACTTCCGTGCGTTTCCCGCGTTGAAGGAAAGCGCGGAGCCGCCACTTTCTCCGGAGATGAAGCTGCTGGCAGGGGCCGCGCAGAAAGGGACGATTATGGTCAGCTTTCCCGTGACCAAGGCGGAGTTCGACCAGCGCGCAGCGTTGTCGGTGACGATCCAAGCGTACGACCAGGCATTGCCTATTGTTTTGAAATAGGGGATTTTCTTATTTTGTGAGCCCAGGCAGAGGCCGTGACCCAGTTGAGTCAGGTCCACGGCATAAATATGGACTTCACTGCAGATTTAAAATGATTAACATTGCGGGTCACCAGCGTAAGTCCGTACACTTCCGCGGTGGCCGCGATGAATGCATCGCGGGCCTTGATGGGCCGGCCCGCCGACCCGCGGCGGGCCAGCAGTCGCCCGCACTCATCGGCGACAATCAGGTCAACGGGAAGAATTCGTCCGTCGAAGCGACGCAGCAAATCCTGATGAATCCAGGCATCGAGGCGGGCTTTACGGGCTCCATGCGCCATACGCTCGATGCCGTAACGCAGTTCAGTCAGGGTGACTACGCTCAAGAAAGTCTGGTCTTCGCCGATCTGGGCTAGCCAGGACACAACTCCCTCGTTTGGTCGAGGCTTGATCCACTCGGAGACGACGTTTGTGTCGAGCAGGAAACTCACGGCTTGACCTTGCGGAGGCGAATCGGGAGCCGATCAAGCTTGATGCCGGACCCGCGCAGCGGGGAAGCGGCGAAAAATTCGACCAGCGTTCCCTTCCGCGCGACCTTGCGGTCCCATTCACGCGCGGAGACGAGAACGGCCGTGCGACGGCCATTGCGAGTAATGACCTGCGGCCCTTCGGAGTCCGCCTTGTGGATAACCTCGCTGAACTTAGCTTTGGCTTCGGCCACGGACCAGGCTTGATTGCTCATAGTTTTCCTCCCAAAGACCAGTATGGTCATTGTGGTCATTATAGTCATTATGAGAGCTATGTCTATGGAAAATAGATGAATGGTCGGGCGTTTAGACCACGAAATACTTGGCCGCCGGATGGTGGACCACGATGGCGGAGGTGCTCTGCTCGGGCTCCAGCAGAAAGCCTGAGGTGAGGCGGACGCCTACGTTCTTCTCCGGGTCAAGGAGCTTGAATAGCTTGGTCTGATCCTCAAGATTCGGGCAGGCGGGATAGCCGAAGGAATAGCGCGAGCCCTGATACTTCTGGTGGAACAAATCCCTGATGTGGGGCGAGTCTTCGCCGGCGATTCCCAGTTCCTCTCGCATCTTCTTATGGTGATACTCGGCCAGGGCTTCGGCGGTCTCTACGCTGAGACCGTGGAGGTAGAGATAGCGGGTGTATTCTCCGCCTTCGAAGAGGCGCTGGGTCTCTACCGAGGCCTTGGGGCCGATGGTCACCAAAGACAGACCCAGGACATCGGTCTTGCCTGATTCGGCGCGGGCGAAGAAGTCGGCGATGCAGAGCTTGCGGCCTTCTCTCTGGCGCGGGAACGTGAAGCGGAGGAGTTCTTTGGGGCCACTTATATCCCGCGGAATTTCGCTCGGCTCGGAAAGCCGAGGGCTGCTGCCACTGGGCGGATCGTAGACGATTACATCGTTTCCTTCGCCTACCGCCGGGAAGTAACCGTAGACCACCTTGGGCTCGAACAGGCCAGCGGCTATTACTTCTTCTTGCAGCTTATGCTTGATCGGCCGGTACTTTTCCTCTACAAGTCGGGCGTAGTCTTCCTGCGACGCGGTTTTTAGCTGCCACTGGTTTTTGAACAACGCAGTATCGTTGATGTACTGGAAGAGCTCGCGCAGGTCGTAATCTTTTTCAACGCGTACCCCCCAGAACGGCGGGGTGGGGATGCTTGGGGCATCGGTCACTACTGCGCTACGCTCGGCGAAGACTGGCCCGATCTCTTCATCTACGGCGGTAGCCTTCGCGTAGTCCTTGACAGTCTTGCCGTCCTGCAGGCGGGCAGAGCGCTTGCCGTCTCCGGAGGCGAGGTCCTCCATCACGTGCAGGCCAGCGAATGCGTCCTCGGCATAGAAAACAGCGTTGGAATATTCCCGGCGCAGATCGTCCTCCACATATTTGCGCGTCAGGGCGGCACCGCCGCAAATAACGGGGTATTCGAGCTGCTGCCGCTGGAGCTCCTGAATCACATACTTCATTTCGAGCGTGGACTTGACGAGCAGGCCGCTCAGGCCTATGGCATCGGCGTTGTGCTCTCGCGCGGCGTGGATGATGGTGTCGCCGGGCTGCTTGATTCCGAGATTGACGACCTTGTAGCCGTTGTTGGAGAGGATGATATCGACTAAATTCTTGCCGATGTCGTGGACGTCGCCCTTGACCGTCGCTAGCACGATTGTGCCTTTCTGCTGCGAGCCGGTTTTTTTCTCCATCTTGGGCTCGAGGTAGGCGACGGCGGCTTTCATGACGCCGGCGGAATCGAGGACGGAGGGGAGTTGCATCTTGCGGGCTCCGAAGAGATCGCCTACGGTCTTCATGCCATCGAGCAGCACGGTGTTAATGAGATCGAGCGCGCTGTATTGCGCGAGCGCCTCGTCGAGCAATTCATCCAGGCTGCGCTTGGTGGCGCCCTCGCCTACGGACTTTTCTCCGTTGATGATTGCGTACTTCAGTTTATCTTCGATGGAGAGGGTTGCCACGTGGGCCGTGGTCTGCGCTTGGGGCTTGCCCTTCTTTCCGGCGAAGTGCTGCATGTAGATTTGCAGCGGGTCGCCACCGGAGCGATCCTGATAGATCAGCTTGCGGGCCAGTTCAACTTCTTCTTGAGGAATTTTATATAACGGATAGATTTTGGTGTAGTTAACGATGGCGATGTCGAGGCCATTGTCGACTGCCTCGTGGAGGAATACGGAGTTCAGGACGCGCCGGGGATAAGCGTCAAGGCCGAAGCTGATGTTGCTTACGCCCAGGACTGTCTTTACCTCGGGCAACTCCTGGCGGATGCGCTTCACGGCGTTCAGAGTTTCGATGCCGGCAGAACGGTACTCTTCCTGGCCGGTCGAGATCGGGAGGGTCAGCGTGTCGAAGATGAGGTCGACGGGTCGAATGCCGTATTTGTTGGTGGCCAGATCGAAGATGCGATGCGCGATGGCTACTTTCTTGTCGGCGGTGAGCGCCATGCCTTCTTCATCGATCGTAAGTGCGATGACGGCAGCTCCGTAGCGCTTGGCCATGGGCAAAACTTTGGAGGTGCGTTTCTCGCCGTCTTCCAGGTTGATGGAGTTGATGATCGCCTTGCCGGGGATGCGCTTGAGGGCCTCTTCTACCACGTCGGCCTCGGTGGAATCCACGAGGATGGGCGCGGGAACGCGAGTCGCGATCTTTTCGAGGATCGCAGAGATATAGCCCTTCTCGTCCTCGCCCACGATGGCGCAGCAGAGGTCGAGCATGTGAGAACCTTCGTTGGCCAATTTCTTGGCGAGCGCGAGAATGTCGTCATACTTTTTCGCGCGCACGAGGTTGCGGAAGTGCTCGACTCGGGTCGTCGTGTTCATTTCTTCGGCGACGATCAGCGGTTTAGGCTCGAGATCGAGTGGAACCGAGGTGTAGGCGCTGGAGGCTGCGCCAGCCGGCTTCACTTCCCTCTTCGCGGGCTCGACGCCAGAGACTGCATCTACCACGGCTTTCAGATGTTCGGGCTTAGTGCCGCAGCATCCGCCGACGATGCGAACTCCGTAGTCGACGACGAAGTGCTTGTGGAACTTGGCAAGCTCCGCGGGAGTCAGTTTGTAGACGGCATGTCCACCCTCGTTCTGCGGGAGGCCGGCATTGGGGAGGACGGAAACTTCCTTGGTCGAGTTGAGCGCCAGGTAGCGGACGGCCTCATTCATCTCGGCGGGACCGGTGGCGCAGTTCAGACCGATGACGTCAATGTCGTACGGTTCGAGAGCGGTGAGGGCGGCGCCAATTTCGGTGCCGAGGAGCATGGTGCCGCTTTCCTGCAATGTGACCTGGACGGTGATGGGCAGACGCTTGCCCGCTTTGCGCATGGCCTCGATCGCGGCTATGGTTGCGATCTTCGCCTGCAGGAGATCCTGTGCGGTTTCGATCAGCAGGATGTCGACTCCACCCTCGATCAGCGCCGCGGCCTGTTCTTCGTAAGCGGCGACCATGGCGTCGAAGGTGATGTGTCCCAGCGAGGGCAGCTTCGTGGTGGGACCCATCGATCCGGCTACGAATCTGGGGCGATCCTTGGTGGAAAATTGCTGGGCCGCTTCACGGGCGAGTTTGACTGCGGCCAGGTTGATCTCGCGCACGCGATCGGCAAGGTCGAATTCAGCCAGAACGGTGCGCGTTCCGCCAAATGTATTGGTTTCGACTACGTCGCAGCCCACGCGCAGAAAGTCGGCATGGATGTCGCGGATGATGTCGGGCCGGCTGAGCACAAGCACTTCGGAGCAGTTCTCTTTTCCCCAATAGTCGTCGAGCGAGGGTTGGCGCACTTGAATATTGGTGCCCATGGCGCCATCGTAGACGACCACGCGCTCTTTCACGGTTTGGAGAAAACTAGTCATGGGGCTTGCAGGGTCTGGACTTCCGGCTCCAGGCTCCGGCTTTTATTGCTCGCTTAACCTAAGTTCTATTCTCACTTCTATTCATTCTGGCAGATTTGCCGGCAGGTTTCCGCGGGTAATCATTGAAAGGCGACCTGCGAGCCGCGAACGACGAAATGCTTGTAGCGAACGATCCATACACAAAAGCCGGCCCCATCGGGACCGGCGGTGGATTGATCTCAAAATGGACGAAAGTCGCCTAGCTCCCCTGAGTGATCTGTGCGGTGATGCCGCCTTCGTTGTCCGCACCGTTGAAAACCGAGTTCGCGCCCATATGCGCGGGAGTGATCGACAGCAACTGCTCCTTGCGGTAAATCAGGTTGCTGGCATTGAAAGTGGCGAGTTCAAATCCGTGGCCGTGGGTGATGGCATCGGTAGGACAGGCTTCCACGCAGTATCCGCAAAAAATGCAGCGGTTATAGTCAATGTTGTAGACCTTGGCGTAGCGCTCAGCGCCCGAAATGCGGACCTCATCGGTGTTTTCCGCCGCTTCGATGTAGATGCAGTTGGCCGGGCAGGCGGCGGCGCACAGAAAACAGGCCACACACTTTTCGAGGCCGTTTTCGTCGCGCTGGAGGACGTGCATGCCACGGAAGCGCTCCTGAAATTTGGCGCCTTTCAGGGGACCGGGGCCGTCGGGATAGTTTTCCACGATACTGGGCTGGAACATCTCTTTCAGGGTGATGGTCATCCCCTGCGCGATCGCCCCAATATTCCTGATGACGGACATATGATCACTAGTATAACGGATGTAGAACTTAAGTGGCGCGCCCGACAAACAGGGCCCGATCCGGCAATTGACATCTACCCGATTTCGGGGGACACTCGCGTTAAAGCCTGTTAACTGGTTGTGAACTGCACAGGCTGGTGGCGCAGCGCATGCTTCCGAACCCTATTTCCAGGTCCGGGCCGATCCCAAACGACACTGATCAACTGCGCCTGTCAGATCTTACGCGCGTGCTGGAGCAGCACGTCGAAGCTGGCTTCCCTCCCGATCTCGCGCTTGACCTGGTGCTCAATGAGCTGGTCGTCCGCGCGGCGGATGCCACCCATGCCAGCGCTGCCGCACTCGCGCTGGTTCGGGGCGATGAAATGGTGTGCCGCGCGGCCACCGGACTGCATGCTCCCGATCTCGGCGTTCCGCTGAATACACGCGACGGTCTCTCCGGCGCGTGCGTACGT
Source organism: Terriglobales bacterium (assembly GCA_049521375.1). GTDB lineage: Bacteria > Acidobacteriota > Terriglobia > Terriglobales > Acidobacteriaceae > Acidiflorens. Next base: position 520 of record JBEKOW010000039.1, on the reverse strand, counting down.
AACCGTTCGCCCCAGATCTGTAACGATGCCGACTCCGATCCTCGGGTCGATCCCGTGGCCTCGCGGCAACTGGGTATTCAGTCTACGCTGATTGTGCCGGTATTCGAGCATCCGTCGAACCGAGCCGCGGACGAGATGCCGTATGGCGCGGCGAAAACCGCCGGGCTATCCGGCGGCACTTTGCATACCCTGCCTTTGGATACGGTGCCTGCGAACGGCGCGATTGAGAACGACGAATCGGGCGAGGATCCGAAGCCCGAAACTTCTGCTGGCCTTCCTGTAAGTATCACTGTGAACAACGTCAGCGAGATTCGTCCGCAACTTGCGGGAGTGCTGGAAGTTTTTTCTCCCTTGCCCAATGCTTTCTCGTCGGCCACCCAGGCAGTGCTGGAAGAATTTGCCCGGGAGTGCGCACGCATCCGGAACGCGGCTTCCCATCTGCAAGCGCGTCCGCCAGCGGATCTGGCGCAGTTTGAGGATGACCTGGATGCAGGAAGCTCGGAGGTCATCCCGCCCGCTG
>JBEKOW010000038.1:0-22635 GCA_049521375.1 Terriglobales bacterium | reverse complement strand
CGGAGCCTGTGGCCATGCCTCTGCAAAGGCTCGACCACGTAAGCGAGCATTGGACGTTGGATCTGTTCTACTCGGATAACGACGCCCGAACCCAGCAGCCCCGTGCCTTCGTGTATCTGAAAGATGGACGCCCGGTTTCCGGCAGCGAAATCCCCGACAAATTGATTACTACCCGCTGCGCGAACTTCAACGAACTGGATGTCGAGATCCGGAGATTGCACGCGCAACTCGATGAGATCTGCCTGCGCGCGAAGAAGAAGTTCTATCAGGCTTATGCCGCTGCCGCCAACGGGTAGTCTCCGGCCGAGCCTCCTGATTCGCAGCCTTGCCAGGCTGCGAGACATTCCCAAATAAAAGCAGTAATAGCCTGCCGATCGTGCAATCGGCAGGCGCCCGGTGCCCTGGCTCACCCCAACAACCGGAGCCAGGAACAGGGAAGGAATACGCTAGCGGACTAATCCCATAATGTCAATGATAATAATAGACAAACTTAAAACCGCGCCATCTCTAATTGCCAGACAGCAAAATCCGCGCGCGCACTCGTATACCGGCAACCCACATGCCCGCTGTCCCAAAAAGCATCCTCCTCGCCTGTCGAAGGGACGCCTCGCGCCTGTATCCGCGAACGCTCAACTCTCCAACCATCACGCGTCTCGTCGCCTCTGTGATCCCAGAACGGAATACGTCCCGAAGTTTCTTGCTCAGCTCCGCTATCGCTCTGGAAAAATTTCCGCGCTGTTATATACTGTCGTTACCCCAACAAATTGAATTTTCGATGCAGGTAGATTTTCTACGAGTTATGCATCAACGCAACGCGTCCGGTTCCTCCAAGGCGCCTCTGCGCTCGTTTTCCATAGGTCAGGCAGTCAACTCGACTTCTTTTGATTTTCAGTTCCAAGGAGCAATCACATGGCGACAGCTGAAGTCCGTCATACGCTGAACGAGCAACAGGCTCGCCAGCTTTCCACCGTTACCAAAACGGTCCCCATGATGGAGGCGATCACCCCACGCTGGCTGATCAGTTTCCTCTCCTGGGTGCCGGTCGAAGCCGGCGTTTACCGGCTCAACAAAGTGAAGCCCACTCGTCCCGGAACCCGCACCATCGAATGCAGTCCCGACGAAGAGGTCGATCTGCCCGAGATTTACGTCGATTACGACGAAAAGCCCCGCGAATACACGCTCAATGCCGTCACCAGCGTTCTCGACGTCCAGACGCGAATCTCCGATCTGTACCGCAGCCCTCACGATCAGATCCGCGAGCAGTTGCGTCTTATGATCGAGAAGGTCAAGGAGCGCCAGGAAAGCGCGCTCATCAATAACACCGAATATGGACTGCTCAACAATGTCGCGCCTGAGATGAAAGTAAAGTCGCGGGCGGGCACCCCCACGCCCGACGACATGGACGAACTTATTGCGAAGGTTTGGAAGGAGCCAAGTTTTTTCCTGGCCCATCCCCGCGCCATCGCCGCTTTCGGGCGCGAATGCACCCGCCGCGGCGTTCCCCCGCCCACCGTGACCATGTTTGGTTCGCCGTTTATGACGTGGCGCGGAATCCCGCTCGTCCCTTGCGACAAGCTGCCCGTCAAGGCCGAGACCACCGACATTCTTCTTCTCCGCACCGGCGAGAAAAAACAGGGCATCATCGGCCTGTTTCAACCCGGAATTCCCGGAGAAGTATCGCCCAGCCTCTCGGTTCGTTTTATGGGCATCAACCACAAGGCGATCGCTTCTTACCTGATCTCTCTCTATTGCTCGGTTGTGGTTCTGACGCACGACGCGCTCGGCGTGCTGGAGAACGTCCATGTCGACAAATACCACGAATACAAATAACGGCGCGAGCAACGGGGCCAGCCGGCCCAAGTCGGACGGTCCAAAATCGAAGAAATCGGGCGAGGGGCTGAAACGTCAGCCCTTCGCTTCGATTCCTTTGCCCGACCCCGCTTTGCTCGAAAAACTCGCCAACGAATTTTTCCTCGTCCTGCCCAGGGATCTGTCCAACGGAAGCGACGCCTACGATCATGCGCCCGACTCCGATTCCAATTCCGACGAGATCCCGACCACCATGTTCACGACCGAGGAATCGCTTCCTCTGGGCGGAAGCGGCGGTATCGAAGCCGGACCAGCCACCAGCGCCGCTCCGTCGCCAACGCCCCTCGGCCCGCTGACCGAAGCCGATTTGCGCGCCATCGCGGCGTCCCTCGCGGGTGAAAGCGCGCTCGTTCCCGGCGCGCCCTCCACAGCCCCCACGCCCCCAATCCCCGGCACGCCGCCTGACTTTCTTGCCGAAGGCAAGTCTTCGCCCATCGCCGTCTCCCCCTCCATCCCGTCCGGAAATGAAATGTTTTCCTTTCCCGGCGTTCCCGGAGTGCCGACCTCGGCGCCAACTTCCGCGCCCGCAGGTGCCGATTTAACCAGCGTTCCCACATCGCCCGCTAATATTCCTTCAGCGCCCGATTCCACGCCCCACTTCATGGGAGGAGAAAAAGGCACTTCTCCGGCGGCCGCTCCCGTATTCCCTCCGGTCAACGACTTTTTCTCTTTCCCGCGCGTTCCAGCCATGCCGAACTCCGCGGGTCTCGAGACCATACCCAAGACCTCGGCTGCGTCCATGCCTGCGTCCGCGGCACTGCCGGGCACGACCGACCCAAATCCGGCTCCCGCGCCGGGCTTCGACCCGAAATCCGTTCCAGCGCAGACTGCCGCCGTCCCACCGGCCGCGCCTACTCATCCCGCAACCAACATGGTCGGCATGTCCACCCCTTCCGCTCCGGCTGAAAAAGCAATGTACCCCGGCACAGCGTCGATACCATCTTCCAGTGAATTATTTTCCTTTTCCGCCGTGCCCGGAGTTCCCGCGCCTCCCGGAATCCCGCTCCAGCCCTCGTCCATGCCGGTTACACCGCCCGCGCCCACAGCGATCACAAAGACGGCGAACGCATCCGCCGACGCTCCTTTTGGGCTATCCTCCGTCGAATCGATTCCAGGAATTCCAACCAAAGCGCCCGCGCCCGTCCCCGAGTCCTCGGCCCCGGCGTCCCCTTCCTATGAATTTCGTCCCGACGTAGTCCCCGATCTCGGAGTCGCCAAGCGTCCGCTCGACCCGCGCCTTATCCGCCGCGACTTCCCCATCCTCGAGGAGCGCGTTCACGGACGCCAACTTGTCTGGCTCGACAACGCCGCCACGACCCAAAAGCCGAAGGCCGTCATCGATCGCCTGTCATATTTCTACGAGCACGAAAATTCCAACATCCATCGCGCCGCCCATGACCTCGCGGCCCGCGCCACCGACGCCTACGAAAGCGCCCGCGAAAAGGCCCGCCGCTTTCTGAATGCTCCCTCCACCCGCGAAATTATTTTTGTGCGCGGCACCACCGAAGGCATCAATCTGGTCGCCCAGTCCTGGGGACGCCGCAACGTCTACAAAGACGACGAAATCGTCATCACCTGGCTCGAGCACCACGCCAACATCGTCCCCTGGCAGCAACTCTGCGCCGAAAAAGGAGCCCGCCTCCGCGTCGCTCCCGTCAACGACCGCGGCGAAATCATCCTCGAAGAGTATGAAAAGCTGCTCGGTCCCCGCACCCGCATCGTCTCGTTTACCCAGGTTTCCAACGCCCTCGGCACCATCACTCCGGCGCGCGAGATGATCGAGATGGCGCATCGCCACGGAGCCCGCGTGCTGCTCGATGGCGCGCAAGCCGTTTCTCACATGCCCGTCGACGTGCAGGCTCTAAACTGCGATTTCTATATTTTCTCCGGACACAAAGTTTTCGGTCCCACCGGCATCGGCGTCGTCCATGGAAAGCCCGACGTCCTCGAGCAGATGCCTCCCTGGCAAGGCGGAGGCAACATGATTGCCGACGTCACCTTCGAAAAAACCACCTATCAGCCCGCCCCTTCCAAATTTGAAGCGGGCACCGGCAACATCGCCGACGCCGTCGGCCTCGGTGCAGCCCTCGATTACGTCCAACAGGTTGGAATGGAGAGCATCGCCGCCTACGAACACGATCTGCTCAGCTACGGAACCGCCGGCCTGCTGACCGTGCCCGGCCTGCGCCTGATCGGCACTGCCCGCGAAAAAGCCGGAGTCATGTCCTTTGTCCTCGACGATATGCGCACCGAAGATGTCGGCGTAGCATTAAACGAAGAGGGTATTGCGGTGCGCTCCGGACACCATTGCGCCCAACCCATTTTGAGACGTATGGGAGTGGAGAGCACCGTCCGCCCGTCGCTCGCCTTTTACAATACCTGCGAGGAACTCGATCATCTGGTAGCGACCCTTCTCAGAATCCAAGCGGGCCGCGGCCGTGGCCATGGTGGCGTCTAGCCGTCACAACTGTGACGCGAGAAAATTCAACCCTCCACCTGCATCGCGGAAAGCCGCATATTCCGACTGATACGCAGTCGATTGGCCGCTAATCGCCACGACCCTCAGGATACTGGTTCGAGCTCACGGACCCTCCTGTGTCGTGCTCTTCCGGGCTCGACATAAGACCACCACCGATCTTGGTGCCACTACGTACTTCGTCCGTTCCAAAAGGATTCCGTCCTCCGAGAAATCGTCTGGACTAGGCAAAGCGGTGTCCACGAACCTCTTCCACTCCTGTGCTGTTCCCTCTTGCACATTGAACTCCAACTCCTCCCAGTAGGCATTGATCATCGCGTAGATGTCGTCGTCATCTTGGGAAGCGCCGTGCAGGCAGAATGCGAGGCTGTGCGAGTTTTCGGACAGGTCAACCGCGGCCCCGACGCCGTACCAGGAAATATCCTCCCGCCAGAACCTGCTCCGGCTTAGCGAGGGGTGACTTTTTCGGAAGGCAATCATCTTCATGAAGAACCGGAAAATGTCCTTATTGGATTGCAACTGACTCCAATCCAGCCATCCAATTTCGTTGTCCTGGTTGTAAGGATTGTTGTTGCCAAACTGGGTGTTCAGGAACTCGTCCCCGGCCCGGAACATCGGCGTCCCGTTGGACAAGAAGAGCAGGCAGCAGAAATTCTTTACCTGCTTCCGGCGCAATCCGTGAACCGCCGGAGAGACGTTCTCCTCCCCTTCCTGCCCACAATTCCAGCTATAGTTCGCGTCGGTCCCGTCCTGGTTGTTATTTCCGTTTTGCCAATTGTGCTTGCGGTCATAAGAGACCAGATCGTAGAGCGTGAAGCCGTCGTGCGACGTTACATAATTCACACTCTGATATGCGTGATATGCGTCGGCGCGGCTATCTGGAAACAAATCATCGCTGCCGTAGATACGCCGCATCACATCGGGGACCATCCCTGTGTCGCCCTTAACAAAGCGGCGAACGTCATCGCGAAACCGGCCGTTCCACTGGAACCAAGTCAGGCCGGGGAATCCGCGCCCGAGTTGATAAGCGGCCGTGTCCCAGGGTTCCGCGATCAAACGCACCCGGCCTAATTCCGGGTCCGCGGCAATTTCACTGAAGATGGGCGCTTCACCCCAGTTGAGCGATCCATCCGCATTGCGGCTGAACACCGATGCCAGATCAAAGCGGAATCCGTCGACATGCATCCCTCGCTTCCAGTACCGCAGGCTGTCTATCACCATCTTGCGCACATGGGCCTGGCCGAAATTCAGCGTATTCCCCGTGCCTGAGTAGTTGGCATAGGGATTTGCCGGATCGGAGGAAAGCATGTAATAGCCTGCGCTGTCGAGACCCTTGAAGCTGTAGATCGGCCCTTTGTAGTCGCCCTCGCAAGTGTGGTTGTATACGACGTCGAGCACCACGCCAATACCAGCCTCATGGAAAGCTTTCACCATATTCTTGAATTCACGATGCTGCTCTTCATCACGAGGTGTGCTCGCGTACTGAGCGTGCGGCGAAAAGAAATTCAAAGGCATATAGCCCCAGTAATCGCCTTCTTGCGGATCACGCTGAAAAACCGGCATCAGTTCTACGACCGTCACCCCGAGTTCCTTCAAATAGGGGATCTTTTCCACGAGACCGGCGTATGTGCCGGCACGCGATGGGTCGACACCGGAATTCGGGTTCCGGGTAAAGCCTCTCACGTGAAGTTCGTAGATGACTGCATCCGACTCGTGGTACGGAGGCCGAACCCCCGCCCAGTCAAATGTCTCCCGGTGATCAAACAGCACTCCCAAAGGCGCGCTGCCTGCATTGGACCCTTCCCGCATGGCCAGGCTGCGATCAAAACCGGGAGGGAAGAAAATGCACTTCGCGTACGGATCGAGAAGAATCTTCTGCGGGTCGAAGCTATGGAGTTGAGGAATACTCTCTCCCGAGACGGAGTATGCGTAATAGCGGGCCTCGTTCATTTTTGCGAGTGGGATTCGACAGTGCCAGATCCGTCCCGACTTGTGGTGCAGGAAATCCAATTGAAGGCTGAGAAGAGGATTCACGAGATCCTCTGGAGAATAGAGCAACAGGGTGACGCTCTCGGCGTGTTCCGAGTGAACGGCAAAATTGAACGCTTGCTCCTCTTCGATCCAGTTGGCGCCAAGTGGCAACGGGTTGCCCTCGGACTGCTCCCAGGTCGGCCGGTTCGTGGGCACGGGATTAGCGGTGTTCGCTGGGAAGTCCGCCGTGGTGAGCATATTAGGATTTGAATTTTTCATGCCTTCTCTTTGATTGGTCTACGCCCATGCAACGAAGCCGTCCTATCTTTGCCTATAGCCAGCCTCAATGAGACACAAGACCAGCGGCTTGCGGCAAAGAACTTAGCAATTTGCTCGCCCCGTTCCAAAATATCTGCACTCCAATACACACCAACAGAAACGCGGTGAGTTTTAAAATTACGGTCGTCCCGGTGGGACCCAGTTTGCTCGCCAGTCGATCGGCGTAGCCGTAGCAGAGATAGATGGTTAATGCGACGAAAGCGGAGCCGATCGCCGCGGCGAGAATTACCAGCAGGTTTGCGCCCAGGCGGTGCGGCGCATTCGCGCCCAAAGTGATCGCAATCGAGATGGAGCCGGGACCCACCGTCAAAGGAAGCGTCAGCGGGTAGAAAGCCTGGCTCAGAGCATCCGCGCAAGTGACCGTTCGTCGGGCCGATCCCGGGTCACTGCCATCTTTCTGATTCAGCATCGCCCAGCCCGCTGAAATCACGATCAGGCCGCCGCCGACCTGCACGACCGGAAGCGAAATTCCAAAGAAAGAGAGTACGTGCGCCCCGAGGGTAAAGGAGGCGATCAGCAGGATGAAACTATCGACCGCAATGCGGCGAGCGAGCACCCGCCGCGTCTCGGGCGCGTAGTCTCGCGTGAGCAGCAGAAAGATCGGGCTGCCTCCGATCGGGTCCACAATCGGAAAGAGCGCGCTCACTACCAGGAGAACACTCTTGGCAACTTGAAGTATTACCAGGTTAACCTCCCGTCCCCTTCATTTCAGCGGTCGCCCGACTGCGGTCCACTTGCGCCGTCACGGCCATTGAACTGACCGAGCGATTGGAACTCTCCGTCAAATCCCGCAGCCGTTGAAAAGCCTGAGGAGATAGCATGTCTTCCCGGACGCGCCAACGCCAGTTCCCATCGGCAAGACCGGGCACGTTCATGCGAGCTTCGCTTCCCAGGTTGAGCAGATCCTGCAACGGAGCAATGGCGAGCGCCGCGGGTGACGACCATGCCAGCCGCATCAACTCCGGAGCGGCGTCCTCACTGTTTCCCGGCGCACGCTGGAGGTAGCTCCAAAAATTCTGCCGCTGGTAGTCAGGCAATTCCTCATACCATTGTCGCGTTGTGGCATTGTCATGGGTACCGGTATAGGCGACTGTGTTGTGGATGAAGTTGTGCGGCAGATAGGGATTGTCCGCATGACCATCGAAGGCGAATTGTAGGACGCGCATCCCCGGCAGAAAAAACTGGTCGCGCAGGGCGCGCACGTCGGGCGTAATGACACCCAGATCTTCCGCAATGAAAGGCAGACGGCCCAAATCTGCCTGAACGGCCTGAAAAAAACTGGCTCCCGGGCCGGCCACCCATTGGCCGGATTGAGCGGTCGGCGCTCCGGCGGGAACGTGCCAGGCAGCCGCGAAGCCGCGAAAGTGATCCAGGCGAATTACATCGACATGGGCCAGCAGAGCGCGCAACCGATCGATGCACCACCGGTAACCAGTCGAACGCGCGGCATCCCAGTTGTAGACGGGGTTGCCCCACAATTGACCCTGTGCGCTGAAATAATCGGGAGGAACTCCGGCGACGAAGCGTGGCCGATGCTGCTCATCGAGGAGGAAGAGCTCAGGGTTCGCCCAAACATCACTGGAATCCGGGGAAACAAAGAAGGGCAGATCACCGATCAAGCTGACGCCCCTGGCATGAGCATGCTCCTTGAGCTGATCGGCCTGGCGAAACAGCAGGAATTGCGCGAAGCGAACCTGATCCATTTGACTTGCTAACTCTCGCCGCGCCTCGGCAAGCGCACTGGGGCTGCGCTGAACTAACTCCGCTGGCCATTCCAGATAATAAGCGCCGTGATACTTGGCTTTTAGCGCGCGGAACAGAGCGTAGTTTTCCAGCCAATGCGCCTGGCTGGCGCAGAACTCGTCATATTCACCCGCGAGGGCGGACGCGAGAGCCCTGTCACCGCGCTGCCCGGCTTTGAAGTTTGCCCATGCCGTTTTGAGCAGCCGCTGTTTGAACGGAATAACAAAGTCGTACTCGACCACGTCCGCGGAGAAGGGGGACTGAGCATCGCTCGCCTGTATGAGCCCGTCCGAAATAAGAGAGCCGGGACTGATCAGCAGTTCGTTGCCGGCAAACGACGACATCGATTGATAGGGCGAGTTCCCGTAACCTGTCGGGCCCAGTGGCAACGCCTGCCACCACCCTTGGCCGGCATCGTGGAGACGATCGATCCATGAGAAGGCGGACAATCCCAGATCTCCGACACCATACGGAGACGGCAGAGAGGTGACGTGCAGCAGCAAGCCGGAAGCGCGATATTCCGACGGAAACGGCGGGATATTGCCGAGCCCGCCGGTGCCGCTCACGGCCGGCCCTCCTGCTTGGGAACGACTGCTGACGAACCCAGGGCATTATTTACCATCTCCTGCGCTTCGCTAAGAATCGCGTTTAGATGGACCTGGCCCTTGAAACTTTCGGCGTAGATCTTATAAATGTTCTCGGTGCCGGAGGGTCGCGCTGCAAACCAACCGCTCTCTGCCACAACTTTCAAGCCGCCGATTGGCGCATCGTTGCCCGGAGCCTTGGTCAGCTTGGCGGTGATTGGCTCGCCCGCTAAATCTGACTCCTTTACCGCGTCTGGCGTAAGTTTTTCCAACCTTGCTTTCTGCTCGGGCGTGGCGGGCGCGTCGATGCGCGTGTAGTACGGGGTGCCGAATTCCGCCGTCAGTTCGCGGTAATGTTCTCCGGGATCCTTGCCGGTACGCGCAGTAATCTCGGCGGCCAGCAAGTCCATAATCGGGCCGTCCTTGTCGGTCGTCCATACGGTCCCGTCAAGACGGAGGAAACTCGCTCCGGCGCTTTCTTCTCCGCCGAAACAGTACGAGCCATCGAACAGGCCTGGAACAAACCACTTGAAGCCCACCGGCACTTCGCGGAGTTGGCGGCCGAGTTTCTTGACGACGCGGTCGATCATGCTGCTGCTCACCAGAGTCTTTCCGACCGCAACGCTTGTACTCCACTGAGGCCGGTGCGTGAGCAAATAGCGGATAGCAACGGCAAGATAATGATTTGGATTCATCAAACCCGCAACCGGAGTTACGATCCCGTGACGATCAGCGTCGGTATCGTTCCCGAAAGCCACCTGGTACTGATCTTTCAGACTAACCAGCCTGGCCATCGCGTAGGGGCTCGAGCAATCCATGCGAATTTTGCCGTCATGGTCAACAGTCATAAACGAAAAAGTTGGATCGAGGATTGGATTGGTGACGACGATGTCCAGGCCGTAGATGGAATTGATCGGTTCCCAGTAGGGCAGCGAGGCTCCGCCTAACGGGTCCACGCCAAGTTTAAGGTGGGCGTTGCGGATTGCATCCATGTCTACGACATTCTTGAGATCACGAACATAGGGCAGGATGAAATCTTCCTGGTGCGTGGTCGCGGACCGGATCGCCTTATCAAACGGAATCCGCTTGACGCCTGCATTTCCAGTTCGCAGCAATTCGTTGGCGCGATTTTGTACCCAGCGGGTCACGTCGGTATCAGCCGGGCCGCCATTGGGCGGGTTGTACTTGAAGCCTCCATCCTCCGGCGGATTATGCGATGGCGTCACGACGATACCGTCGGCCGGATGGTCTTTCTGCTTGCGGCCGCGGTTGTAAACCAGAATCGCTCGCGAGATGACCGGCGTCGGAGTGATCCCGTCATCTTGCTGAATGATCGTCTCCACGTTATTTGCGGCCAAAACCTCGAGAGCCGTGCGCTGTGCGGGTTCCGAGACGGCGTGGGTGTCTTTCCCCATATAGAGGGGGCCGTCGATAGCCTCCCCGCGCCGGTATTCGCAGATCGCTTGGGTAATTGCGAGAATATGCGCTTCGTTAAATGTGCCGCGCAGGGGCGAGCCGCGATGTCCGCTTGTGCCGAAGCTGACCAGTTGGGTTGGATCATCCAGGTCGGGACGCCGCTCGAAATATTCTTTCTGCAGGCGAGCCACGTCTATAAGCAACTCCCTCGGCGCTGGTTTGCCTGCCAGCGGCGAAAGGTTAGGCTGACCGGTCTTACTTTCGCCTGTCGGGGCCTGTGTTTCTAAACTACTGGGCATGGTTCCACCTTCCAGATCTCGCTTGCGTATTGCGCAATCGAGCGATCGCTTGAAAATTTCCCGGAACTGGCGACGTTCAAGATTGCTTTCTGCGCCCATGCGGAGGGTTCGGAATAGAGGTCACCGAGCCGGTCTTGGGCGTTGCAATACAAGGTCAAGTCCGCGAGGTTCATATAGCGATCGCCCTGGGTCAGAAGCGTATCCCGCAAGGGAGCGAAAACTCCGGGCTCATTGCGGCTGAAGTAGTCCGAGGAGATCAGGTCCAGAGCAGATCGGATCTCCGGCTCATTCTCATAGTGCCAGTGCGGGTTGTACCAGGCGCGGCTGTTCTCCACTTGCTCGACTGTGAGACCGAACAGGAACATATTTTCTTCACCGGCCTCCTCGGCCATTTCGATGGTCGCACCGTCGCGGGTTCCGACGGTTAAGGCTCCGTTCATCATAAATTTCATGTTACTGGTTCCGCTGGCCTCGTAGCCGGCGGTGGAGATCTGGTTGGAAACATCGCTGGCGGGAATCAGCCGTTCCGCCAATGAAACATTGTACTCAGGGAGAAAGACGACGTTGAGTTGGCCGCGCGCAGCAGGATCGCCGTCAATCGTGGCCGCGAGGTTGTTGATGAACTTTATGATGAGCTTGGCCAGGGTGTAAGCCGGGGCGGCTTTGCCGGCGAAGAAAAATGTCCGAGGCACGATCTTCATGGCGGGATTTTGCCGCAGCCGGTCATAAACGATCACAATCCGCAGCGCATTCATCAATTGCCTTTTATATTCGTGAATACGCTTGATGTGGCAGTCGAAGATGGTGTCGGGGTCGACGATGACTCCCGATGTTGACTTGAGCCACTTGGCAAATTGCACCTTGGACTCCCGCTTCGACTTGAGGAAGCGATCGCGCGCATTGGAATCTTCCGCGAATGGCTTGAGCTGTTTGAGAAGGCTCAGATCCGTGATCCAGCGATCCCCAATGACCTGCGTGATTTCGCGGGCCAGCGCGGGATTGGCCTCCAGCAACCAGCGCCGGGGAGTCACTCCATTTGTCTTGTTGTTAAAGCGCTCGGGAAACATTTCCGCGAGATCCTTGACGGTCGTGGTTCGCAGGAGCTGGGAGTGGACAGCGGACACTCCGTTGGTGCTATGCGAGCCGACAATGGCGAGGTTGGCCATGCGGATTTTGCGCGGGCTGCTCTCTTCCACCAGGCTGATGCGCTGCACGCGTCCCTCGTCGCCGGGAAAGCGAACCCGAACTTCATCGAGCAGGCGGCGGTTAATCTCGTAGATGAGCTCGAGGTGACGAGGAAGTAGTTTCTCAAACCACGCCACCGGCCATTTCTCCAGGGCCTCAGGCAGCAAGGTGTGATTGGTGTACCCGAGCGTCCTCTTCGTCAGGTCCCAGGCCTGGTCCCATCCCAGGTGCACATCGTCGAGCAAGATTCGCAGCAGTTCAGGAACGGACATGGAGGGATGGGTGTCGTTGAGCTGAATTGCGGCTTTCTCCGGAAACTTTTCCCAATCCGAGTTGTGGCGCTGGAAACGGCGCACCAGGTCGGCCAAAGAGCACGCGACCAGGAAATATTCCTGGAGGAAGCGCAACCCCTGGCCCTTTCTCGTAGAGTCGTCAGGATAGAGCACGCGGGTCAGCGACTCGGCCTGAAGGGTTTCGCCGAGTGCGCCCACGAAGTCTCCAGTGTCAAATTTCGCAAGGTCGAAATAATCGGACGCGGCTGCCGCCCAGAGCCGGAGCGTGTTGATCGTTTTTCCACCATAGCCCACCACGGGACGGTCAAACGGGATACCGATCAGAGTTGACGGGCGATCGGGGATGATTTGAAAATTTCCATCCTGCAACTTGAAAGAGACGTTCAGCCTGATTTCCACATTTTCGTGAAGCCGGGCAATCTCCCAGGGATCCCCGCAGCGGAGCCAGTTGTCGGGATTCTCTTTTTGCCAGCCATCCACGATTGATTGCTTGAACATGCCGTACTCATAGCGCAAACCATAGCCCGTGCCTGGGAGTTGCATGGTTGCCATTGAGTCGAGAAAACACGCGGCGAGCCGGCCCAATCCGCCATTGCCCAGTCCAGCATCCGGTTCCTGCTCAATCAATTCCAGCCAGTCAATTCCATGTTCTCGAGCTGCATCCGGCAAAAGCGGATCCAGCAATAGATTGGTGATGTTATTGGCTAAGGAACGCCCGATGAGAAATTCCATGGACAGGTAATAAATGCGCTTGGCATTCTCGCGCTCATAAGTGTTCTTGGTCTGCACCCAGCGCTGAGCGAGAACGTCTCGCACGGATCGGGAGAACGCTTCAAAGCGCTCCCGCGCACTCGCTACTTTGGGATCGATTGCCCGGTCAAAAACCAGGTGCCGCTCGTAAAATGCGTTCCCATTGCCGATAAACGGCATCGTTCCGCACCCGTACTGCTGTAGAGCATCTGAAACATTCGTTGCGCTGGTGGACATGGGAATGACGTTTGCGGAACTCGAGCGTACGACGCGATTGGTGCTCATAAAATAGTCCTTGATTTTCCGGGTCGTAGAACCCTTCGTGGTTGGATGTGGGAAGCCCCGCAGTCAAGAGTAAAGGTCCTCGTCTGGCCCGATCTCGATTCCTGACGCCAAAAGGGATGTCCGCAAGGCCTTTTCGGCTGCGAACCAATCAATTTCCGGAGACCCGAGGGGTCTCCCTCTTTTTTCCCAGTACTGGTACGCAAGTCTTTGCACCGCTTCATGACGATCTTCGCGATAAGAATCGGTCAGTGGCCTGGGCGGTTGCGGGGTGTCGTCGCTTCTGGACCGTTCCGTCCTCGGCGGCTTCGTCAGTGGGTGCCCCTGTGCTGCCATATGGGTGCTCCTTATCGTCTCGTGCGTTTCAGTCTCAATAACTTCATACCCTTTGATTTAATTCACATTCTTTAGGGTGCTGTTTTTGTGGCTGCTCCGCGAGGTGTGCTATGAAATTTGGGCGCACCGACTTCACACGAGTTCAGTCCCCCCTTCCCGAAACTCTCGGACCCGAACCAAAGAGCCCGTTTCAGCATCTGACATTAAAGGACGCAGCTATTTCTTCGGTGCAATCGAGGTATCGTTCGTGCCGGCCTTCTTATTCCACCCATGGAAACGCGAGAGATCACCGGCATTCCAGGCCTCGCGAAGTCCAGGAGAACTCAGATCCCAGTCCGGGCGGATTTCGCTGGTCACCACACGCAGATCGTGCCAAAGATCGATAACCGATGGTCGCCCCCAGAACCAGTAGCCGTTATAGATGCTGTGGATCACGAGTCCTGGCTTGAGCACGAGCGTGTGCGGGATCATGGGATTGTGCTCGGGGTCGGTGTACTCCTGGATGTCGAGATCTTTTTGCACCGTTCGGCCAGGGTCCGAAAGGAAGGCCCACTGGGCTCCGACTGACGCGCGGAATTCCTGCAGAGTATGGTGATCGTCGGTGGCGATCGTGGCGATCTGGGTGTACGCCACCGCGATCTTCGGGTAGAACGCGGCGAGTTCCAAATGCTGCTGGTGTTCCTTTGGGCAATAGTGGCCGCGCGCAAGCGTGAGGATCAGCGGATCATCGCCCTGCAGCTCGCTGAGTTTGCATAGTTTGTCCGTGTGATCGGGCAGTTGGTAGTCGGGAAAAACGCCGCCGGGCACAATATCAGAACGCATGATTGGATTCGTCCTTGTAAGGAGTCTTAGATGCGATTATCCCAATCCCGTTTCACTTAAAGATCCAGAATGACACCCGCGTTGGGCTGGGAACAGCATACGAGCACGTTCCCGGTAGCCGGCCTCTCCAGCGGCTCAGGATTATAAGTAATCGATCCGCCAATCAGACCAGTCATGCAGGTGTGGCAGACTCCAACCCGGCACGACCACCTGACCTGAACGTCGCACGCTTCCGCCAGTTCCAGCAAGCTTCCGAATTTCCGATCCCAGTCGACGGTAATTCCGCTGCGCGCGAATGAGACCGATGGGCCAGATCCGGGAGGCCCTTGTGGCAGATGAGGAGTGTGAGCGACCTGCGCCATACCAGGAGTAATAGCCTCAAGAGTGCCGAAGATTTCGGTGTGCACGTTCCCGGCGGGCACACCCCAGTTTCGCAGCCCGTCGCGCATATCCTGCAAGAATGAAGAGGGGCCGCACAGATAGAAGTCACTGTTCTGCGATACGCCGATTTTCTTAAGCAAAGCTGCGTCAATGTGCCCCGGAGCGTCAAAGTCTATCCCGAGCCGGTCGATGGAAGCGGGCCTGCTGTACACGGTGTATCCCCGTCCGCGCGAGAGCTCCTTCAGTAATGAACGCGATTCCTGCGCGAATGGATGCTCAGCGCTATTACGCGCTACATAGATCCACCAGATCTCTCGTTGCGACCTTTCAGCGGCGAGTGCATGCAGCATGGACATCACCGGTGTTGCGCCGACTCCGGCGCTCAGCAGAACCACGGGATCCTGGCCAGGGCGCAGAGTAAAGCTTCCACGCGGCGCGCTCACATCCAAGAGATCGCCTTCTCGCGCACGGTTGCAAAGAAATGAACTTCCGATCCCGTTCAGTTCACTCTTGACGCTGATGCGGAAATGGTCGGCTGCCGGGAGATCGGACAGCGAATAGCTGCGAAGGACGGGCGGTTTGCCCGGATCATTGTCCGGATCAATGAGCAGTCGCAAAACTACAAACTGGCCCGCCTGGAAGAGAGGAAGAGGCTGCCCATCGATGGGCGAAAGAATGAAGGAAGTTACGCTATCGCTTTCCTTATTAATACCAGCGACCCGCATCTGTCGAAAGCCGGGCCATGCGGGCGCTTGTTCCTCATCGGCGAGCCCCGGATTCCCCGCCGTAGCTTTGGAACTCGAATCTTGTTGGAGCATTGCCTGGAACGAACTCTGCCAGCCCTTGCTAAGCGCGGGAACGCGCAAAGCGCGTTGGAGTTGATCGCTCGAGTGTCCGGGCAAATACAGGAGGGCGTCAACGTCGGCCACGGTGATGCTCTCGGGACCGCCAGCAATTTTTACGATGTCATCGCCCGCGCCAACTTCCCCTTCCTGCAACACGCGAAAGTAGAATCCTGGCCTGTGATGTTCTACGAGCAGCGCCGGCATACGAGGCGCGTTCATGCGGATGCCGACGCGGAAGCACGTCACGCGAGGCTGCGATACTTCAAATATCGCGCCGCCGATGCGGTATCGATCGCCGATGCAGACCTCGTTATCGGGAAGTCCCTCGACGGTGAAGTTTTCTCCGAACTGGCCGTAGATGAAGTCGTTACGCCCGAGAAAGCTTTCCCAGTAGCGATAGGCGTCCATCTGGTAGACGAACACGGCGCGCTGCTCCCCGCCGTGACCGGAGAGATCGGCTTGCGCATCCCCATCAATATGGAGCTTGCGCGCCATTCGCCGTCCATCAACTGGGGATTTCCAGACTGACGTTCGGACTGTTTTCCCGTTCCATGCGACGTCGCGCGGGAGACCGACATTTACTGAAAGCAAGCGGGCCATTCTTAACTCGTCGAGGTCCGGAGGGAGACTAGCATACTTTCATTTCCTACCAACGACGGGCCGGAGCTGCGCCATCGACGTAAAGAATCTCTCCGCTCACATGACCTGCCTTTGCCAAATAAAGAACGGCATAGACAATATCCGTTACGGTTGCCATTTTCATAGCCGGCTGCAACGTCGAATCTTTGGGATCATCGTGGTGCATGGGTGTATCCACAACGCCGGGGGCTACGGCGTTGAAGCGAATCCCGTCTGTCGCATACTCGACGGCGAGATTCCGGGTTGCTGAATTCAAGCCGCCTTTCGTAATCATCGAAACGGAGCCATTTTCTCCGGCGATGGGGCGATCGGCAAGCGCCGCAGTGATGGTTACAACGCACCCGGATTTCTGTTTCAACATCTCTTTAACGGCGCGCTGCGTCATGTACAAGAATCCGAGCAGGTTGGTGGAAACAAGCGCGTCGAAATCCTCGGTAGTGAAGTCCGTGAAAGGCCTGGTGAGAAAGATGCCGGCGTTGTTCACGAGCACATCGATGGTTCCGAAGTTGTTGATTGCCGCTTCGACGGCGTCGACAGCGGTTTGTGGCTTGCCGATATCACCGTCGAGCAGAACCAGGCTGCTTGAGGTGGTCAACTTTCGATTGGCGTCACGAGCGGTCGCGACGACGTTATAACCCTCACTCAGAAAGCCCTCGACTAAACCGGCGCCTATGCCTCCCGACGCTCCGGTCACGATTGCTGTTTTCTTGCCCGGCATAGACAACCTTTCGTTCTAAGCGGCCACGTTTTCCGCCGATCGGATCTGGTGTGGCGAGCCGACGTGAGGGAACTCAGCGAGCTCATACTGTTGTCCCGTATTTCTTGCGATCCGCATCCCGACTGAATCGGGCGACGCCTGTGATCAGAACAGAAGCGCCGGAGGAGAGCAATTGGACGATAGTATCGTCGGTACTTTGGTATCGGCTCTGCTGCGATGGACGCTATCCCGTGTCTTGGGTCAGCTCTTCTGGCGATGGGAGATCAGTTCACAGAGAAAGGAGGTCTCACTTGACCATGCCGATTGCTTCTGTCAGGACTGGCTTCCCGAATAACTCCCATTATTTCCCAAATTGTTATCGCCGCGCGGCAGCAAGTCATGCTTACTTACTATGCATTGCACCACGAACCACTTACGAAAGGAGGCTGAGTCGCAAGAATTTGCATCTTGACGCGCAACCGCATTCGGAGCACCATGCCAACCACGACGGAGTGGATACCTGCCGCCAGCGCGGTAGTCGATACTTTCACCGCAACCAGGGAATACAGTGGCCACTGGCGACCGCCGAAATTATTCGTTCCCGCCGCGATTCCTATGCGGCTTGCACGAACGACAACAGTAATAGACTTAGGGGTGTCTGTTTTGACCGTTCTTGCATGTGCAACAAACTTGCGGAATACAAGGGGATAGTGGATATATGTCTGTCGCATATCTTGGATTGAAACTTCTTGCTCCCAAAGCGCTGCTGCTGGCCGGAGTTGTGGTGTTGGCATTCGCCGCGATTCGGCCGGCGCAGGCACAGTACACGCAGAGTGTTCCCTATACCTTCACGGGCGGCGGCGATGGCGCCGCTCCTGCTGCAGCCTTGCTCTCCGACTCCAAGGGCAATCTCTATGGCGCGGCGGCATACGGTGGCGACATATCGGGCTCTTCGTGCCCAGGGCAAAACCCTCCCGCCGGCTGTGGAGTGATTTTTGAGCTGAGCCCGTCCACCGGCGGCAATGGCCCATGGACTGAGACCGTGCTTTATACCTTCACGGGCGGCAGCGACGGTGCAGTACCTTATGCCGGACTGACCTTCGACTCGAAAGGCAACCTCTACGGCACAACCGCGCATGGCGGCGACACGTCTGGATCCAATTGCAGCGGAATTGGAGGCTGCGGAGTGGTCTTTGAGTTGAGCCCACCCAGCGGTGGCAATGGCCCATGGACCGAGACCGTGCTTTACACGTTCACGGGCGGCAGCGATGGCGGTGTGCCTTATGCGAGCCTGACCTTCGACACCGCGGGCAACCTCTACGGCACAACCTCCGGTGGAGGCAGTTCGACATACGGAGTGGTGTTTGAACTTGGTCCGCCCAGCGACGAAAAGAGCCCGTGGAACGAGACCGTACTCTATGCCTTCACCGGAAGCGATGATGGGGAGAGTCCTCTTGCGGGCTTGATCTTCGATTCCAATGGGAACCTCTATGGCACCGCCTTCGGAGGCAAAGCTGGATATGGGGTGGCCTTTGAGCTGTCCCCGCCCAGCGGCGGCAGCGGTCCGTGGAACGAAGCCGTGCTTTACACTTTCCATAGCCGCAGCGACGGTGGTTATCCTTATGCCGGGCTGATCTTCGATTCCAAAGGGAACCTCTACGGTACCACCTCGAATGGGGGCGATACCTCTGGTCCCAATTGCCATGCAACCCGCGGCTGCGGAGTGGTCTTTGAGCTTAGCCCGCCCACCGGCGGAAATGACAATTGGACCGAAACGCCACTTTACGGCTTCACCGGCGGCAGCGACGGCGGCTATCCTGATGCGGGGCTGATCTTCGACTCCAAAGGGAACCTCTACGGCACAACCGGACAAGGCGGCAACCTCTCCGGTTCCAATTGCAGCGACTCCAGCGGCTGTGGAGTGGTCTTTGAACTCAGCCCGCCCACCGGCGGCTCCGGCTCGTGGCCTGAGACCGTGCTTTACACGTTCAACGGCGGCGCCGATGGCGCGGATCCTTCTGCCAGCCTGATCTTCGCCAAGGGGAATTTCTACGGCACCGCTTACAGTGGCGGCGATATGTCCGGGTCGAATTGCAGTGGCACTGGCGGCTGCGGGGTCGTCTTTCAGCTGAGCCCGCGCCAAGCGCCCGCGGTTGCACTTTCTCCCGTCTCGCTGAATTTCGGCAATCAGGTTCTCGACACGACCAGCGCCGTCAGGAAGGTCACGGCGACCAATACCGGCGCGGTCGCACTCAACATCAGCAGCATTAACGTGAGCGCCAGCTTCGGGATTTCCGCCAACACCTGCGGAGCCCAGTTGGCTGTGGGAATGTCGTGCAAGGTGAGTGTCACCTTCGCGCCCCCGAAATTGGGCGAGATCACCGGGACACTCAGCTTTACCGACGATGCTCTGAACAGCCCCCAGACGGTTCCGCTGTCAGGCAATGGCATCGATCCGGCAACGCTGACGCCGTCGAGCGCAGCCTACGGAAAGCAGAAGGTGGGCACGAGCAGCATGCCCAAGACTTTCACGTTGACGAACAACCAGAGCGTGGCTCTGACCAGCATCGCGATCTCCACGACGGGAGATTTCGCGGTCTCGGCGACCACGTGCGGGACAAGCCTGGCGGCAAAGCAAAAGTGCACCGCCAGCGTGACGTTCACGCCCTCGCAGACCGGGACGAGAACAGGCCAACTGAAAGTGAGCGACAGCGCCAGTAACGGCCCACAGACGGCAAGCCTGAGCGGCACCGGAGACTAAGCGTTGAGCTCCTGACTTAGCTCCAGTGGATGCCACCTCTGCGATCTGCGTTTGCCTGCCATGCCAAACATTCGGAGATGGCCGCAAGCTCACAGCTCGTGGCTTGATGCTGTCAGAACGCACTGGCTTGCCAGTAGCGAATGCGCCATGCTTCGATCATGACAACCAGGGAACCATTACGGGGATTTAGCCGGATGAAATGGCCGTAGCTCGTGGGGGAAGTGGCAGGGCTGGCCTTGAACGATCACGAGGCTTGCTAACTTATTGAAAAACTGGCGGAGAGGGTGGGATTTCATGTAACCAGTAATGCTGTACTTGCCAAAATGTCAACTGTACAGTGAAAAAGTGAGAATCGACCATTGTTTATCATGCTAAACGGCATTTCCAAGAATTCAAAATATTCCCACCGTTCCCATCCTGTATCGCTCAGTTTCATTATAAATTGTATCACTGTATCACTTTGGCGACGGTTGATTGGGTATTGGTAGAGTTCCGTCTCAGCCATTCGGCCAGAATGTTGGGAGCAAACCGAACGGAAGTTCCGGTCCGGAATGATGGGATCTCATGGGCCTTGGCTTTCCGGTACACCGTGGCACGCGAGATTGAGAGCAGTCGCGCAACATCATCAGCCGTCAAGGAGTGATTGATGGCTTCGATTTTATCAGCCAAATTCATTTTCTAAATTTCTCGCGGTGGTCGGTGAACATCCACCGGTCAAGGAACCTACGGGAGACACGAAGCTCTCTCTTCTTTCCGTGTCCGAGATCGATCACCCCCGGCTCTTTTCCAACCAATGGGGCGAAGTGGTTCATCACAGATGACAAGCTCTGATTCAGTATTCTAGCCACCTCTTTCACTCTCAACCATTTCTGAGTGCTCATTTTTTCTACCTTTCGACTGAACTGCCCCGAACCAGTTTGGTGTGTCATGGGCTTATCCCCGGAGGGCCTTGAGCTGGTCTTGAGCCGGGAATTATCTGGCTACCGGGCGACTTGGGGCTATCGGAATAGGGGTGAAGGGGGCAGGCCACCCCCCATCCCAATCCAAAATTCGTAAAGTAGTACCGAGCGGAGAACCACACAAACGGCATCCAGCGCATCCCACTTCTGCCAATACGGTCGCAGCTCAACGGCGGAATCGGTCCGCAATCCGGACAACATCTGCCCCCAAGATCATTGCCCCTCTTCATTTGCTCATCCAGAATGGCTGATGCTTGCGTTCTGCTGCCCCCTGACGGGCATCCGCCAGCCTCGGTGATGTTCGATTCCACAAGGTGGTCCGAGCGCTTCTAATTCCTTGTCCGCAATCCGGACACAATAACCCAGCACGTTCGCTTTATGAATCACCCACGCCCCAATGGTTACCGTCGCCCGCCCAAAAACGACCGTATGAAGGCAGGCCCGGAAGGCGAACGACCCCCGATGAAAACATTGGACATCCACCCGCGCCATATTCGACGTTTTTGGGCTACTCCTGCTTTGCCGCTGCCGTGCCCCATTGAAATTATGCGCCACGTAATCCCCTATGACTCTTCCCGGTCCGGGATTTGGTCGGCGGAGGGTGTTGGCCCAAGTGGCGAATCGCTTGGTAGGGTCGTCTCGATCAGTTCATGTTCCTCCTGCTGTCGCTTTTTCCTCTCTTCCTCCTTCCTTGCGACTTCAGCTTCCAACTCCTGCCGCTGACGAGCGCGTAGTTCCTCTTCGGCAACTCGCTCCAGTTTGATCCGGCGCATCCCTTCGATCAGGTACGGGCCCTTCTCCACGAAGTTTTTGGCCGCGAACTTCAACTGAAAGTCATCCGTGACGTCATCGTAGAAGCGGCGGAAAGCGTCGAGGATCTCTTCGGGAGTGTAGTCAGCCAGCCAGTTGGAGATCGCCTGAGCCTGCTTCGCATCCGGGATCACGCTAAGGTCACTGATGAAAGTGATCTCGTTGAGCAGCGCTTTCAGATCGGTACTAGTACTGGAGTTGGGCAACTCCCGTGTGTTGTTTATGATTTTGACTCTAGTACTCTCACTCATTCCCTCTCCTCCAATACCAGAACCAACACCTTCACCACTACCAACACCAACACCAACACCAACACCAACACCAACACCTAAACCCATGTCACGGGAAGCCCGCGAGTCAACCGCGAGCATAAGTCCGCTATCTAATTCATTGGAAAGGAAGCGATCTAATAAGTCTGGGGGCGGTTCCTCTCCGATGGGGTAGTCGCCACGCTTAACTTCCGATGGTTTAGGTAAGACGTTTCCGTCCTTGATGCCGACCCAGTATCCCCACACTCTTCCATCCGTCCCATTCCAGCGAAAAAGTATTCCCACTCTTTCAAGTTCATCCAACAACCGTCTGACTTTGTTGAGAGTCATGGAGCGGCGGTTGAAGCTATAAACCTGACTCCAAATGAGCTGTGGATCGCATTCGAACGTGCCGTTTGCCAAGGCGCACGGAATCAGGTTGGCGAGTTCTGCCCGGAATGCTTCTGGCTGTACATTGGCCAACTTTGTTGAGCGCCACACCCGCTCACCGTGAACTATCCGCTTTGGCATTGCATTCTCCCTCATGAAATGAACTGGAGTTGCCGCTCATTTCTGTTGATATGGAGGACAAGTGTTCCATGAGTGCCAATGAAAAACAAGAGTGTGATCTAACATGCTGAAGTGTATAATAGTTATCACAACGTAGTAAGTTGACATTTATTCTACTAATGTGTGCTTACAAATCTTACTTAGCACATCGCCTTAGAATGCTAAGGGCGATATGTGGAGCAAATGGAGTATAGTCATTAAGCTGCACACTTGACAAACCCATCACGCTAGGTTTATAGTGATAAATCGTGCTCTGCAAGATTCATAAGGTTTCGATGGTTTGCTATTGCCCCGCCTGCCGAGGTGAAATGAAATCCAAGGCCAAAGCAGCGGCGGCAAGGGAGAATGGCAAACTCGGCG
>JBEKOW010000037.1:0-35766 GCA_049521375.1 Terriglobales bacterium | reverse complement strand
GAGCGGCAGCCAGAGGACCTTGGAACCATGATGAAAACTGGAGCGCAGATTCTGTGGGAATGCCTGGAACGCGAAGGCGTGACCCATGTTTTCGGGTACCCGGGAGGGGCGATCCTGCCCGCATATGACGCCCTGAAGCACAGCAAGATCCATCATGTGCTGGTTCGGCATGAGCAGGGCGCCACTCACATGGCGGACGGCTACGCGCGCGCCTGCGGAGACGTAGGCGTTGCGGTGGCGACCTCGGGCCCTGGAGCTACCAATATGGTCACCGGTATCGCCACGGCGATGTTGGACTCGTCCCCCATCGTTTGTCTTACCGGCCAGGTGGGCAGCAAGCTGATCGGCTCCGATGCGTTTCAGGAGACGGATATCACGGGCATCACTCTGCCGATCACCAAGCACAATTACCTGGTCACGCACGCGGATGAACTGGCGCGCACGCTGCGCGAAGCATTTTATGTGGCGCGCTCGGGGCGGCCCGGGCCGGTTCTGGTGGACATCACGAAGGATGCGCAACAATCCACGTGCGAGTTCGACTGGGAAGCCGCGAAGCCGCAGTTGCCGGGGTATCGTCCCGATCTCTCTCCGGCTCCCAAGGAATACGAACAAGCGCTGGAGTTGATTCACAACTCGAAGCGGCCGGTGATCCTGCTGGGCCATGGCGCGATCGTTTCGGGGGCGACCCGCGAAGTGCGAGATCTGGCGGAACGGGCGAGCATTCCGGTTGCGCTCACGCTGCTAGGCTTGGGCTCGCTTCCGGCGTCGCATCCACTGAGCCTGGGGATGATGGGGATGCACGGCGAGGCGTGGGTGAACCACACCATTCAAGAGGCCGACTTGCTGATTGCGCTGGGCATGCGGTTCGACGACCGGGTGACGGGCAACCTGAAAACTTATGCGCCCAATGCCAAGAAGATCCATGTAGAGATCGATCCAGCCGAGATCAATAAGAACGTAAAAGTCGATGTGGCGCTGGTGGGGGACATGCGGGAAGTGCTGAACGCCATCCTGCCCAAGATTGAACGCACCGATCGCAGGCCATGGCTGGATTTTATCCGCGGGCTGAAAGGCGATTCCGCTGTCCGGGATATTCAGAACCTGCCGGACAGCGGACATCTTTATGCCGCCCA
Source organism: Terriglobales bacterium (assembly GCA_049521375.1). Classification (GTDB taxonomy): domain Bacteria; phylum Acidobacteriota; class Terriglobia; order Terriglobales; family Acidobacteriaceae; genus Acidiflorens. The sequence goes on along the minus strand of JBEKOW010000037.1, from coordinate 34,633 downwards.
TGTCATCAACGACCTTTGGCGGCAGGCACGCGGCAGCAACACCATCGTGGTGACCGACGTTGGCCAGCACCAGATGTGGGAAGCACAGTATTACAAGCACGAGGATCCGAGGTCGCTGATCACGTCGGGCGGGCTGGGGACCATGGGATTTGCGTTGCCGGCAGCCATTGGGGCCAAGGTGGCCAGGCCGGAAGCCGAGGTCTGGGTGGTGGTCGGGGACGGAGGTTTTCAAATGACGATGTGCGAACTCGCGACCATCGTGCAGGAGAATCTGAAGATCAACATTGCGATCATCAACAACGGGTTTCTGGGAATGGTGCGGCAGTGGCAGGAATTTTTCTACGAACGCAACTACCAGGCTACTCCATTGTTAAACCCGGATTTCGCCAAGGTGGCCGAGGCGTATGGAATCCGGAACGCGACGGTGACGCAGCGTTCCGAGGTCGTGCCGGCAGTTCAATCGGCGCGCAAGCACGATGGGCCAGTGCTGATTAATTTCCAGGTGGAGCAGGAAGACACGGTTTATCCGATGGTGGCAGCCGGTGCCGCGCTGCACGAGATGATCCGGCGACCGAGTCCGATCGTCGAGACTGCTGCCGATGAATAACAAATAGTGATAAATATGACTGACCCAATATGCTGAATACATTTGTCGTGTACGTCGAAAACAAGCCAGGCGTGCTGACGCGGGTGGCATCGCTGTTCCGGCGCCGCGCCTTCAATATCGATTCGCTCACGGTGGGACGCACGGAAAAGCCGGAAGTGTCACGCATGACGATCACGGTCGATGCCGATCGCGACCAGGCGCGGCGCATCGAAGCCAACCTCTACAAACTGGTCAACGTGCTGCTGGTGGATAACATCACGAGCGGGCCGGCTATCGTGCGCGACCTGGCCATGATCAAAGTCGCGGCCACGCATGAGGCGCGCTCCCACGTACTCGAACTGGCCAGCGTTTTCCGGGCGCGGGTAGTGGATGTTGCGCCGGAGTCCCTGATTATTGAAATCACAGGCGGCGAAGACAAGATTGACGGACTGCTGGAGGTGCTGCGCCCGTACGGCGTCCTCGAAATGGTGCGGACAGGAATTGTAGCAATGCGACGAGGCAACAAACCCTCGGCCGCGCTCGCAGCACCGGAGACGGCTTCGCAGACAGTGATCGATGACGATCTTTCGCAGTCGGTTTAGAGTCCAATCCGAAGGAACTCCCTTGCCGACGGCGAGGGCTGGCAACGTTTCCCCCCCGGGGGAATGAGCCGGGCATCACAAACTGACGCCGAGAGCATCCGGCCGGCTGGAGTCGGCCGGATGAATCCCCTGACGAGTGCAGCTCCCCATTTCATTTTTGTTCGGGCCTTCTCAGGCCAAGACGGGCCGCGGCCTTCTGGAAGATGCCGGGGTGGTTTTTCTGCGCGATACCCGCTTTCTTCTCGATTCCCGGCGCTTCACCTTTGAAGAAGTCAGGGGATCTACTCTCGGGGGAACTTGAGAGGCGATTTGTTCTGTTCGACAGCGATGCATATACGGCACGGTAGTCCGCGGCATCGTAGCGGACGGAGTTGGCCGCAGGTACCCCCAGGTTCTTACCTTGGGTGAAGGCATCAAGATCGGCTCCCAGAAAAACAAAGGTCCAGTTGCCCGCGGCTTCCTTACTCTTGATCAGTTCGCGGACGGCTTGCAGCGACCATTCCCGCGAGGAGTTCTCCTCTCCATCCGTCATGATGACGGTGATGATCTTGTCGAAGCCGTTGGTACCCACCGTCTGCACAGTGTTGCCGATAGCGTCGAACAGCGCAGTGTTCCCGCTGGGACGGTAGTTTGCGTCGTCGAGCTTGGCGACTTTCGCCAGCGGCACCGCTTTATGTTTCATGTCCACGGCTGTATCGAAGAGAGTCAGCGAGAAACCGTAGTCGACGGCCGGCTCTTTGGCCAGTTCGTCGAGATAGAGGTTGAAACCGCCGATGACATCCTGGACCTTGGTGCTCATCGAGCCCGACCTGTCGAGGATGACGTTGACGAGAACACGCTGCTTGCCGCCCGATGGAACGGATTGGGGATTATTTGAACTCATTTTTTCTTCTCCCGGCTGGCAGCAGTCGGCGACCGAAGGTAGGTGGTTTGCCGCGTGAAGCCCAGTTTTCCGAGGAGGCGCTCGCTCGGTTCCTTGTGCCGGTTGTAGACGTTGCTGAGATATTGCTTGGACATATCCAGCTCGGCAGCGAACTTAGTCAGCGTCTTCTCACCCTGGACGCGCTTCATGATGGCGATCAGCTCTTCGATGGTCGTCGCTTTGTATGCCATACTGGGATACAGTGTATCCCATTCAGGAATACAAATCAAATATCTGATGCAACTTGTTGCGAGGGCTCCATGCTCACAGGTGCTCGAGCACGAGCTTGAGGTAGTTCCAGAAACTCTCAACCGAGGAAATTTCCACACGCTCGTTTGGACTGTGCGGACTGACGATGGTCGGGCCGAAAGAAATCATCTGCATGCCGGGATACTTTTCGCCAATGACGCCGCACTCCAGGCCGGCATGCATCGCGATCAGTTTGGCCGGTTTGCCGAAGAGTTTCGTGTGCACCTCCTGGAGCTTGCGGACGATTTCGCTATCAGGCTCGGGTTTCCAACCCGGATATTTGCCCGCGTGCTCGACCTCGAAGCCGGCTAGGTGGCACACAGTCGCAACCATGCGGGCGGTCGCCATCATGCTGGTCTCGATCGGGCTGCGCTGACTGGTAACGATCTCAACGATGTCGTCATTGATGTTGACCGTCGCGAGGTTGGTGGACGTTTGCACCAGGCCCGGGACGTCGGGGCTCATGGCCATGACACCATGATGCAAGGACGCCAGCAGGGCGCCCACGTGTTTTGCGTCCGAGGCATCGAGCACCTTTTCCGGGCGGTTCGCCTTCTCGACCGTGATGCGCAATCCGGAGTCGAAGGCACCCAAGTCAGCCTGGTATCCAGCCTGGGCAGCGGCTACAAGCGATTTCATTTCATTCTCGCGGGAGGAATCCAACAGGACCAAGGCCGCAGCCTCGCGGGGAATCGCGTTCTGCGCGCTTCCGCCCTTGACCTCGGCAAGTTCAACGGGAAGGCGCTCCAGCAGGACCTGCAGGACCCCACCCATAATCCGGAGAGCATTGCCGCGGCCCTCGTGGATATCGACGCCGGAATGGCCGCCTTTCAGACCCGACACCTTGATGCGCCAAGCGGATCCCGCGCCGGCTGGATGAAGCCCAACCTTACGACGAGCCGTGGTCTTGATGCCGCCTGAGCAGCCGATACAGAGGGTTCCCTCATCTTCGTTGTCCAGGTTCAAGAAGTATTTGGACTTGAGGACGCCGCCGGGGAATTGGGCGGCGCCGGTCAAGCCGGTCTCCTCGTCAACTGTGAAGGTGAACTCGAGGGGACCGTGGGCAATGTCATTGCTTTCCATCACGGCCAAGGAGGCAGCTACGCCGACTCCGTTGTCGGCGCCCAAGGTGGTGCCGTCTGCCTTCAGCCAGCCGCCTTCTCGTACCACCTTGATCGGATCGGTATCGAAATTATGAGCCGTACCCTCGTTTTTTTCGCAGACCATGTCGAGGTGTCCCTGCAGGAGAGCCATGGGGGCTGCCTCGCGACCCGGCCGGGCAGGTTTGCGGACGACGAGATTGCCGGCATCGTCCAGAATAGCTTCCAGGCCAAGACTTGCGGCCAGCGCACGGACGTATTCCCGCGCCGCGCCTTCCTTAGTCGAGGCGCGCGGAATCGCCGCCAGTTTCTCAAAGTGCTTCCAAACCGCTTTAGGTTCCAGATTGACGAATGCAGTTGTCATGAGACGCTCCGTAGGATTATGGGCCAGATGCTATCGTACAGCGCAATCGGAATTGCCGGTGGGTGGGCAACGAGACTCCCTCCAAGGGACCCGCGGAGTTCCAAACGCCCGGCTGGATTATCGGCTTGGGGCGGGTCGGCCAGACGGCTGAGAAGAGGAAAATCCTGGGCAGGAGGTCCTCGTGGATCCGGATGATGATGCCGAGCAAGACACTCCCCTCGATCGGGCCATAGGATCGAACCCCTAATGTTGTTCTAATCGTCCCTCCCGTTACCTTGTGAATCCTCGAATGTTGCAATGGCGTGAAACGTGCGAATTATGAAGCGAGAAGAGCATTGAATTCGTTTGGGGTAGAAATCAAGGCCATTGAAAACACAGGCTAAATTGAGGGTTTTCCACAAGGAGTACGGCTTGCAGAGTGGACAAGGAATCCTCGGCATATGCAAAGAAGTGCAGTTTACGTTTTCCTTGAACTCTGGAGCCCAACTCGAACAATCGTTGCGTTGAGATGTAATTTTTCACAATCCCCCGGCTACCAAATTTTGGAGGAGCAATTTCATGAAGCAAGTTTCTAGGTTTGCTGTCGCAGCGGTTCTCGCGATCGTCAGCCTGATGTTCTCTACCTCGCTATGCGCGGCGCAAACGGTAAGTTTGAGTTGCGCGGCAAATGTTGGAGAGATGGGGGTTGCCTACAATTCCGCGCTAGTGGTCAGCGGAGGCGTCGCGCCCTACACGTTCTCCATTTCAGCGGGGTCATTGGACCCGGGTCTGACCCTCAATCCGTCGACGGGTGCCATTACAGGCACGCCGACTACGCAAGCGTCGTTCAATTACACTGCGAAAGTGGTCGACTCCGCGGGCAATACGGCGTCGGTCAAATGCCATCTCAAGATTTACGTTCACGTATCGATTGATTGCCCGAAACTTAATACGGGTGCGATTGGCGAGCCGTACAGCGTAGCGTTGCCCACCTATGGTGGAATTCCACCTTTTACCTACTCGATCATCGCCGGCGCCTTGCCTCCGGGTCTGACGCTGAATTCAACAACCGGTGTTATCAGCGGCACGCCGACGACGGCGGGCAACTTTTTCTATACCGCGCAGGTTGTTGATTCCGTTGGCGCGTTCTACGACTTGAAGTGCGAAATCAAGATTGGACAACCAATCACCCTGGCTTGCGCCAAGAGCACTGGCCAAGTCGGAGTAGCTTACAGCTCCAGTTTGGTTGCTACGGGCGGAGTGGCGCCGTACACGTTCTCCATCATCAGCGGCTCGCTGCCGGCTGGCTTGACGTTGAATTCTTCGACGGGCGCCATCACGGGCACGCCGACCACTTCTGGAATATTTAACTTCACCGCTCAAGTTGTCGACTCCACCGGTTCGGCCGCGGGCACTACGACGGCAACTTGCAGCATCGTGATCGCGCCTCCGGCCATCACTCTGGCTTGCGCTACCTCCACCGGTCAGGTGGGTGTGGCTTACAGCTCGGCTCTGATCGCAACCGGTGGCGTACCGCCGTACACGTTCTCCATCATCAGTGGCTCGCTGCCGGCTGGCTTGACGCTGAACTCTTCGACGGGCGCCATCTCGGGCACGCCGACTACTTCTGGAACGTTCAACTTCACCGCCCAGGTTGTCGACTCGACGGGCTCGAAGGCGGGCACCACGACTGCGAACTGCAGCATCGTGATCGCGCCTCCCGCCATCACTCTGGCTTGCGCTACCTCCACCGGTCAGGTGGGTGTGGCTTACAGCTCGGCTCTGATCGCAACCGGTGGCGTACCGCCGTATACGTTCTCCATCATCAGTGGCTCGCTGCCGGCTGGCTTGACGCTGAACTCTTCGACGGGCGCCATCACGGGCACGCCGACCACTTCTGGAACGTTCAACTTCACAGCGCAGGTTGTCGACTCCACGAACAGCTCCGCGGGCACGACGACGGCGAATTGCAGCATCGTAATCAACCCGCCAACCCTGACGCTGGTTTGCCCGACGAATACGGGGACGGTAGGCTTGGCATACTCCTCCGCGGCAGTTGCCACGGGCGGAGTAGCGCCCTACACGTTCGCGATTGCCAGCGGTTCGTTGCCGGCTGGACTGACACTGAACAGCTCGACGGGCGCCATCACGGGAACGCCGAGTTCGGAAGGTACGTTCAGCTTCAGCATCGAGGTCACGGACCACGACGGGTATTCGGTCACGGTAAGCTGCGTCATCGTGATCAAGACCTGCGGCACGTCCCTGGCGCCGATCACGTATAGCGTCGACGAACAGTCGAAGTATGCGGGCCAGATTATCTGGTTCAACAGCCACCTGGAGCCGCTGACGGGGAACATCCCGAGCTCGACTTTCCAGATCTACATCACCAATGGCAAGATCGCTTTCGGGTCGACGACGCTGTCGGTACCGGATGCGGTCATCACCTTCTCATCCTCGGCAACCTGCGCGCAAACATCGTTTAATACGACGTTGCAGCGCTGGGAAACGACGATTCCGCTCTCGCAGGTTGGGAACTCGGGATTGTTCGCGGCCGGTCTTGCTTACCAGATACCGAGCGGCTTCCAGGGAGTAGGCAGCATAACCTGGACGGCGGATATCACATCGACCGCGCCCAACGTCAGTGTCACCTGGCAAATCGGAGCTTCGAACTGGCTACCCTCGAACAAGGGAGTCAACTTCCCGGCTTTGAGCTGGTCGCCCTTCGTGCCGGACTACAACGGCATGGAGATCAATCCGGCTGAAGGCATCCAAGGGTGCTCGTTCAGCGCTTCGTCAGACCACACCGGATCGCCCGAATTCTCGGGCCGTTCCTACTTGTTAGTAACGGGCGGATGCGGTCAGGGTAGTGGCAACTGGACGGGGACGTTCAGTTGCGCTCCGCAATGCGTACAGGTCTGTACCCCCGGGTCACCGGCCTGTCTCGCTCTACCAGTCAATAACGCGCTCCAGTCGAACGCAAACTTCGCCGGTATCGGTCTGGATGGTGTCGACTTCGAAGTCCAGGGCCCGATCACGGTGACCGGGAATTTAGGAATTGGCGCAAGCGGAACTTTCCATCTATCCAATTACGCTACCCTGAACTCGACTCTGTTCGCGGACCCGGGTGCTACCGTACAAATCGATGGCGGAAGCGCACTGGCTGGCGGCGGAGTTACGGAATCGTTCTCGGCCGCGCAAACGGCCGCCATCAATCTGTCGAACTGGGCTGCGGGGCTTGCGGCAACGCAATCCATGTACGACATTCAATCATCGACGACGATCACCGGCAATGGCGGACAGAACGTAATCAATGTGGGCTACATCTATCTGCCAAACGGCGGCACCGTCACCATCAAGGGCGGAGCGCTCGACACCTTCATCTTCAACATCCCGTACGGGATTTTGCTCGATGGCGGGGCGAGCATCGCTCTCTCGGGCGTCACGCCGGCGCAGGTGCTGTTCAACTTCCCGGGAAGCCTGGCATCGGTCAAGCTCGGGAACTCAACCACTGCAGGTATCTTCTTGTCTCCGGTCGGAGCGACTCAGATCACGAACGGAAATCACAACAGTGAGTTCATCTCCGGGACCAAGCTGATACTGGATTGCAACAACACCACCATCACGGCGCCGGCATGTGGACAGAACGGCACACCCATCGTTCCCTACGTCCAGGTGAACAATGGCAACTGGCAGGAGACCAACAATGTCAGCGTGAGCGTCGGTTCCTGTGTAAACCTCGGCCCGCAACCGCTCAATGGCGGATCGTGGAGTTGGACAGGTCCCAACGGCTACACTTCCAACTCGCGTCAGATCAACAGCATTCCGCTCAGCAAAGGCACCAACGTCTTTGTTGCGACGTATACAAATTCGAGCGGAGTGCAGAGCACGGAGACGTTTACGATCACCGCAAAATAACCGGCAGTTGATTGGGTAGAATTACTTGTGTCGCGAGGCCATGACGGGCCTCGCGGCACATTTTTTTTGGGGGGGTCTGTTGTCTGCATTTTCCGGTCAGACCGTGACCCGTCCAGCGAGCCACGCATAACCGTAAGCAGATGTCGCAACATGAACTGCCTTGTTCGTAAGCTGTTACAACCGCAACAGTTTGCATAGGAATACGTCTACATTGCATATTGACTTCGGCTGAGCGTGGCTATATTGTTTTCCACCTATCGGTTCGCGGTCACCCCCGTGACTTCCTGTCTATGAAAACTAAAACAAGTCACGTTGGTGTCGAATACTCCCCTTCTTGTAAGAGGCGTAGGATTTCAACGGTCCTATTTCTGTTCCTATTTCTCTTGTCTTCGGGGGCCGCGCAACAATCGTTCCTGACCAGCCGCGGCGATACTACGCGGTCGGGGGCCAATACCAACGAGACGATTCTGACTCCGAGCAATGTCAACTCGGGGAGTTTCGGGCACCTCTTCAGCGTGCCGATTGACTACCAGGCTCTCGCACAGCCCCTCTACGTGCCCAATGTGAACATTGGCGGGCAGATTCATAACGTCATCTACGTTGTGACACAGGCGGATTCGGCCTATGCAATCGATGCCGATAACGGCGGAACACCGCTGTGGCACGCAAGCCTGCTCGACGGCGGAATACCGGCTACCGGCGCATCGTATCTACCTTGCGGAACACTGGGCGGATTCAACGAGGAAGGTATCGTGGGAACTCCGGTGATCGATCCCAACACGAATACGATGTACCTGGTGGCGAAGTCGGTGGCCAATGCGACGGTGCGACACTTCCTGCATATTCTGGACATCACGACGGGGTTGGATGTAGCTCCGCCAGTGCAGATCGCGGCTAGCAGCGTCAGCATGAAGGGAACCAAGATGGTCTTCAACAGCCTGCACCAGAAGAACCGTCCGGGCGCGCTGCTGCTTGGCAACATTCTCTACTTAGGTTTTGGATCGAACGGTTGCAACGACCACAATAGTGGATGGGTGCTTGCGTATGACGTTTCCAACCAGCAGAGCATCCAGCAGATCGGAGTTTTCAACACATCACCCGACGTCGGACTGACATCGATCTGGCAGACGGGCAACGGGCTGGCGGCGGATGAATTCGGCAATCTGTTTGTTTCGACCGCGGAGAGCGCCAATTACGACGTTCCCACGGGCGGACAAAGCTATTGCAACAGCATTCTGAAACTAAGCCCGGCGCCATGGACTTCGTCTCCCTCCCAGCCGCAACTGGCGGACTATTTCACGCCGTCCGAGGTAGCGTTTTTGAACGCCCACGACCAGGATGTCAGTTCGGTTGGTCCGGTTGTACTGCCGGATCTGCCGGGTCCTTATCCTCATGAAGTGATCGGGAGCAGCAAACAGGGCTTGGTGTGGGTTCTGAATCGCGACGACATGGGGTGGTACTCGCCGGTGAGCGACAACGTGATTCAGGAGTTCTCGCTGATCGTGAGCGGAGAACTGATGTGTTCTCCGGCCTACTGGAATGGAACAGTTTATTTCATGCCGGATGGGGCGCCATTGCAGGCCTTCCAGGTCACAAATGGAATCTGGAGTCCTTCCGCACAAACTTCCAAGAACTATAATGGCGCATCCTCGCCGGCGATTTCATCGAACGGAAACAGCAACGGAATCGTGTGGCAAATCAGCGGCACACTGAACGCTTTTGATGCCGTCTCCCTTAAGCTTCTCTACACCTCGAGTGCCAAATTACCGAAGATCGCGCACTTCGCGACTCCGACGGTGATCAACGGAAAAGTCTACGTGGCTACGCAAACCAGCCTGGAAGCCTATGGATTGCTGAACGCGCTGAGCATTACAGGCGGCAACAATCAGACGGGGCCCGTAGGTCAAGCATTGCCGCAGCCGCTGCAGATAGTGGCCACGAGCACAGGCCAGCCAGTGGCGGGCGTCACACTCTCCTTCAGTGATGGCGGACAAGGCGGGAGTTTCAACCCTCCAACTGCAACGACGGGAGCCAACGGTTCAGGGAGCACGGTTTACACCCTTCCACCGACAGCGGGCACTTACACGCTAACCGTGTCGGCGGCGAACTTCGCGAGCGTAACCGCGACCGAGACCGCTACACCCAGCCAGAAATTACTTAGCGTTGCGAGCGGCAATAACCAGAGTGGGCAAGCAGGCCAACCGCTCCCGCAAGCACTACAGATCGTGGCTACCAACAACAGTCAGGCAGCAGCAGGCGTCACACTTACCTTCAGCGATGGTGGCAGCGGGGGCAGTTTCAATCCACCGACGGCCGTGACCGGGTCGAATGGCTCGGCAAGTTCGGTTTATACCCTTCCGCCGACGGCCGGAACCTATACTCTGACCGTATCGGCTCCAAAGTTTGCGAGCGCCACCGCGACAGAGACAGCCACGTCTTCGGCGCAAGCAAAACTCGTGATTATCTCGGGAGCGAACCAGACTGGGGCCGGAGGGGTAGTACTGGCAAATCCGTTGGTGGTGGAGGCGGAAGATGCCCACAAGAATCCCGTGGCTGGCGTCACGGTGCAGTTTACGCCGGTGACGCAAGGTGTCACCAACCCGACATCGGCAGTCACCAATTCAAAGGGCATAGCCCAAACGTATTTTCAACTGCCGCTGGCTTCCGGAACTTTCACGGTTTCGGCGAGCGCTTCCGGCAGCAAGAGCGTGACATTCTCGGAGACTTCGGCCGCGGGAACTCCGGCAGCAGTCACGGTGAGCGGCGGGAACAACCAGAGCCAACCAGTCAGCACGACGTTGCGAACGCAACTGACTGTCGTGGTCACCGATATCTCCGGAAACGCGATTCCGAGCGTCGCCGTGACATTCAGCGACAATGGGGCCGGTGGTAATTTCTCCGCGAAAAACCCTGTCTACACCGACAACACGGGAACGGCGGCGCAGTCCTATACGCTCCCTTCCGCCGCGGGTACGGTCACGATCACCGCGACGGTGGGCGGTGTCAAGGTACCCGCGACCTTCAGTGAATTGGCAGAGTAATCGAGGTGGGTTGAAATTCGATCTGTTTCCATCCTCAAGATTGCCCCCGCCAGCACCCGCGCATTTAATATTTCACCTCCCAAATGATTGGTCAGAAGTTAAATCACGACATGGGACGAGCCGACGACATTCCTGTCATGATGCGAAAGGGTATTCTGATAGCCATGAACAGAAAATTCAGATTTTGGCACTGGGCGGCTGTGGTTTTGATTTCCGCAATTTGTGCACGGCAAGTTGAGGCGGAGGAACCAAATCCAGCGCAAACCGATGCGGTCGACACTTACATTCGCGCCGAGATGGAGAAACAACGCATACCGGGAGCGGCTTTGCTGGTCTCGCGCGGCGGCAAGATCGTCCGCGCCCAAGGGTACGGATTGGCCAATGTGGAACTGCAGGTTGCGGTCAAGCCGGAGACAATTTTTCAATCTGGATCGATGGGCAAGCAATTCACCGCAACCGCCATCATGATGCTGGTGGAAGAAGGCAAAATCGGCCTGGACGACCCGCTCACGAAATACTTTCCCGAAGCGCCCGCTGCCTGGAAGCAAGTTACGATTCGAGAACTGCTGAGCCACACTGCGGGGTTTACGGACTATCCCAAAAGTTTCGACATGCGACGGGATTACACTGAGGCGCAGATGCTCAAGATCGTACAGGCCATTCCGCTCGCCTACGCACCGGGCACGAGTTGGAGCTATAGCAACCTGGGTTATCTGACGCTGGGAATCCTGATTCATAAGGTCACGGGGGAATTCTACGGAGATTTTCTGCAACAGAGAATTTTCCGGCCGCTGGGTATGAATACGACCCGCATCATCAGCGAGGCGGATATCGTGCCCAATCGCGCCGCGGGATACCGATTGGTCAAAGGGGCGCTAAAGAACCAGGAGTGGGTGTCGCCTACGGTGAATACGACCGCGGATGGCAGTTTATATTTCTCGATCATGGATCTTGCGAAATGGGATGCGGCGCTTTATGGCGAAGGCCTCCTGAAGCAATCAAGCCTGGAGAAGATGTGGACCATCGCGAAACTCAAGAATGGAAAACCAAACTCCGGCCATTACGGGTTCGGCTGGTTTATTGAGAACAAAAAAGGCGACAACGTCGTGGAACACGAAGGGCAGTGGCAGGGCTTCGAGACCATGATCTCGCGGTACCGGGACGACAAGCTCACGGTTGTGGTCTTGACGAATCTTGACTCCGCGGCGCCTGGCGCGATCGCGGACCGGGTCGCGGAGATTTATTTGGCGCGGACGGTGCAATGAAACGCCACCGGGCTCCTTGATGAGGCCGGCTTCCGGCGGAGCCTTGCGGTTCGAAAAACCTGCCCCATCAACTCTGTAGCAGCCCTAGAACGTCATGCGCAGCGCGAACTGGCCGATGCGAGGCGTAGCTCCGCGGAAGGTGCCGGTGGTCGTGATCCTGCCAAAGGTGGGACCGTCAATGTTGGCCGCACCGTCGGTGTAGGTCGGTTGCGCGAACTCGGCATGATTCAAGACATTGAAGAATTCGGCGCGAAACTCCAGCTTGACGCGTTCGGTGATGGCTGTCGTTTTGGCTAACGCAGCGTCAAGATTGGTCAGGGTCGGACCACGCAGCAGATTGCGGGCAACGCCGTAAGTCCGGTCGGCGGGGTTATTCACCGGATCGAGTTGCGGGAAACAGGCATTCGGAGTGCCACCGTCATAGTAGTTGTTATTCAAAAGCGGCACGTCTGAAAAACTGTTAGGGTCGAAGATAAAGTTTCCGGTGACGGCCTGGGTGGTGATCTGGCAATAGTATTGTGGGGGATTGCTCCCAGGGACTTGAGGCGAATTGTAGGTAATTTCCTGAATTGTGCGCAGCTTGTGCGGATCGAACGTCCTTATGGGGCCAACCACAGCGCCGCGCGTTAGATAAGGATCGCCCGCGCCGGAAGAGCCTGGATTTGCCGGATCGGAGGAATCCGGCAAACCGTATTGTCCGGAAGGGATATCGATGGGGAAACCGGTTCGGTAAGTAAAGATGGGATAGAGGCTCCAGCCGCTGGTGAGGCGTTTGGGACCCGCAGACCACGCACGATCGATGGGCAAATCCCATCCGCCGCTGAGGCTGATGCGATGACGAACATCGGTGTCGCCAGAAGCGTAAAAGAGACGGGGGTTGTAGGCGGGCACGCTCGCGTTGCGTTCCGAAAAACCGGAGGCGTTGTCGATGTTGTGCCCGTAGGTATAGGCGGCGGTGTAGTAGATCGTGCCCAAGCGCGAGTCTTTCGGTTGACGCGTGAGGCTGGCTTCAAGCGCGTTGTAGTTCGCGTTGGATACATTCTCAAATGTAGGAAGCTGGCCGTAGCAGACAACATTCAGGTAGGGTCCACAGTTGCCGCTGGCCTCATTCAAGCGGCGATTGGTGCTGCCGAGAATGGTGGGGTTGATGTCGCGAAGCGACGTCAATCCATGGCCGGTGCTTCCGACGTAGTTGGTTTCCAGAACAATGTCGGAAAAAAGATTGCGCTGCAGGCTCAGGTTGTATTGGTAGACGGAGGGAGTGTGCAGGTGGGGATCGTCCAGGTAGATCGATCCGGTGGTGTTGACCGGCAAAAACGGCGTGAAATCGATGTTCGACGCCGGGGGCTTCGACGGGAAAGTATTGGCCACGCCTAAACTGATGCAGTCGCCATACTGATCGAAATTGCAGGCGTTCTGAAAGGGGTGACTCATATAAGTCAGCGGCGCGGTCACGGGGCAGCCGTTTGGATTCGTGCAGCTCGGCAGAAAGTCGGGGGAGTTATAGTAAAGTCCGGCAGAGCCCACGAATGGAGGCTGGCCGTTAAACTGAAGATTGTCCTCGCCTTTCAGGATGTCATAGAAAATACCGACGCCGCCGCGCAAGCTGGTCTTGCCGCTTCCCGTGGGGTCCCAGGCAAATCCGAAGCGTGGCGCGAAGTTTTTCTTGTCGGGAAAGTTCACACCGGTGGGAGCGCCGGCATCGCCGGGGAAGACAAGTCCCGGTGGCGCGGTGGGAAACCGGGTTGACTGAAGTCCGGGAATCACAGAGAAAGAGCGGCCCTGGGTGTCGTACTTCGGGGAGTTGTATTCGTAGCGCAAGCCCAAAGTCAGAACAAGGTTCTTCCGCAGGTGCCACTCGTCCTGGCCGAACACATACGTGCTCTTGCTGCGAATGTTGGAAGGCGCGAGCGCGTTCTGGAAGTAGGCGTCGGGAATGCCGAGCAGAAAATCCGCATAGTCATTGCCGGACCCGGTAGGGGTGCCCGTATAGAAATCCAACTCGCCGTTCAGGTAATAACCGAAGAGCATATTTTCCTGGTAAGGCGAGAAACCAGCGCCAAACTTCCAGTTGTGTTTTCCCCGCGTCCAGGTAAGCGCATCCGTCCAGGAGAAGGTGTTTTCGATCAGGCGCGTCGGACCCGCTTCGCTGGGGCCGATCAGGAATCCGTTATCGAAATATATGTTAGTCGGGCCGGTAGCCAGATCGGGAGTGATATCGATGCCCAGCTGCGGGCCGGTAGGCTGATGGCTCGCCGGTTCGTCGTGCAGGAAATTCGTACGATGCGCGACGAAATGAAATTCATTGAGCACGGTGGGCGAAAAAATTCGCGTGTATCCCACGTTGAGGAAGTAAAAGGTTTTCTTATTCGTGCTGGCAAAGCCGGGGACACTGGCGTAGGGCGCGGGATTGAAAGTGCCAGCGTAGGGATCGCCGGCGCGATTCAAACCAAGAGTGGCGGAAATGCGGTCTTTCGGATTGAGATTAAAATCGAACTTGGTGGTTACTTCATTGCGATTATCGTCTTCATCTTCCGAAGTGGAAAGCAGGCCGGTTGGGGAGGTCGGGATGAGGCCAGCTTTGATGTAGTTTTGAGCGATAGGATCGATCTTAGTGGGATCGATGATCGCGTTGAGGGCACTCCCGTTCGGCATAGCAAACCACGGATTTGCGATGAGGAAGGCCTTGACGCCCGGATCAGGGAGTCCGCCGCTCGAAGCATTGGAAAAATCCCCGTTTAATTCTTGCGGCGTGTAGACGGGCGAATCAATAATCGGAACCGCTTGCACCTGGCGCTGCCCCTGATAGGCGGCGAAGAAAAAAATCTTGTCTTTGAGGACGGGCCCCCCCAGCGTAGCTCCGAACTGGTTGCGTTTAAGGTCGAGCCGCGGCAGTACCGGGACCTGTTCCTTATTGAAGTAGTCGTTGGCGTCGAAGTCCCGGTTGCGGATGAATTCAAATGCGCTGCCGTGGATCTGGTTGGTGCCGGACTTGGTCACGACACTGATGACACCACCGCCGTTCCGTCCATACTCGGCCGTGTAGTCGCTGGTCAGAATGCGGAACTCGGCGACGGCATCGGGGTTGGGATCGAGCACATTGCTGTTGTCGAGAAGGTCGTTGTTGAGGCCGCCATCGAGCAGAAACGTGACCGAGTCGGTTCTTCCTCCGGCGATGCTGTAGTTACCGGCGGCGCTGCTGTCGTCATTGCTCTCGGTGACACCGGGCTGAAGAAGAGCCAGGTCGAGAATGTCGCGTCCGTTGAGCGGCATGTTGGTGAGAGTTCGGCCGGTGATGGACTGGCCCAGAGTTGGATTGACGGTTTCAACCGGAGCAGCCTGGGCTCCGACCTCGACGGTCTGATTTTCGGCACCGACCTGCATTTTGAAATCAACGCGCAGAGCCTGGTTGATGAGCAGCTTTTGAGCTTCGCTGATCTCGGTTTGGAAGCCCGAATGTTCCGCAGTTACCGTATAGGTACCAATCGGTAATGCCAGTAGCTGAAAGCTCCCCTCTTTGTTGGTGGTCGCGAGGCGCGTTACCTGGGTAGCCGTATTGGTCACGGTGATGTGCACTTCGGGGATCACCGCTCCCTGCTGGTCGTAGACCGTTCCAAAGATTCTTCCAGTTGCATCCTGAGCCGAAGACAAGGCCGTCGCTACTATCACAAGTAAAACGAGCAACACTATCCGAGGAAGTTTCATGGCGATCTCCGTGTCCGAACGAACTTTCCTTTGCATCTGCATTTACGGCTTCGGCCGCGATCCAGACGGTGCCGCAGGCAAGGCGGCAAGCGAGCCTTGCTGCTGGAGCGATCCAAGAAATACGCTCGCGCCGTTGCTGTTCTCATCCAGCCAGAACAACTGCCCATCATTTGCCTGGTAGATGACGGTGGAGTAAGTCGGATCGGCCGCAACGGTGATGTCGAGTCGGATGGTGTAGCGCCCGGGGTTTGCCGTATCCGCCGCGGCGGTTCCCGAGAACCTCGCGGTGTCGGTCCCGTCTGGCTGGGTGGAGTTGAAGATGGCAAAGGGGTCGCTCAGCAGTCCGCTGGCGGTCAAAGTGCCGCCCGTAACCGAGCCCTGGCCGACGAAGTCGAACTCCCACCCGAGCGTGGGGAGGCGGGTGTTATTGTCAGCCTGGGTTCCAAAGGCGTAATTGCCTGCAAAACTGGGGTTGGGTACTTGCGGAACCAGAACTCCGGTACCGTTTAAATTGAAACCATCCAGATCAGCGATCAGAGCGCCTCCCAAGCCGGTCGTCGTATTGTTCGGATCATTGAGATTGAGATTCGGGTCCGTTATGTAGACCCCAAGGACGCTGACGTCTCCCAGATCTCCGGGCGCGATGGTCAGGCTGCCATATCCGGTGCTCTGGATCTGGTAGGTGCCTCCGATGGAGGCAGCGGTGACGAGCGTGCCATTGTCGTATTCATTGTCATCCGCGACGCCGGTGAAATTTCCGGCGGAGGGAACGGTAAACTGGCCGGCCGCGGCATAGAGATTACCCAACGAATTGCTGGAGACAGCGAAGACGGAACTCCCTAGTGAGGTACTGCTAAACGTGCCCGTGCCTTGGCCAAACACCGAGCCCACGGCGGAGTCGGCAGCATCGACATCGATGATGCGAATCGCCTCCGGTCCCACCACGTAATAGTTGAGGGCTGCGGGCAGTGCGGAACTGACGATCGTACCGCGTCCGGAAGCGTCCGGGCCGGTGATCGATCCGCTGAACGCCGTGCCTAGCGTGGGTGTGGCTGTGGCTCCCGCATCATCGACATCAATCATTCCCGCCAACGCGGTGCCGCTGGCCGAGATCGAGAAGACGCCGCCATACACGATCGGCGAGTAGGCGGGATCCACTCCAGAAAGGGTGAAGGCATAGTTGCCGTCGGTGAGGGCGCTGGAGAGCGTCTGCATGTCCATGCTTCCGCTGGAGGTCGCCGACCCGTCAAACTGCGCGATGAGAGCGTGGCTGGTGTTCACGAACTGGACGGCGAGGGTTTCCACACCGCTCACGCCGAGGGATGTGTTGTTGGTGGTCAGCGTGAGGGTGCCTTGACCCGTCGCGGGATCGACCACGAGCGCGCCGCTTCCGGGCAGGATGGAATCGCCCGAGGGCTGAGGTGAAGTGATGCCGATGCCGTCGTTATAGTCCTGTTCACCGCCGAGGACGTTGCCATTGCCATCGACACTCACAGAGCCGGCGAGAGCGTAAAAGTTGGGGCCGGCATCGATCGCTTCCAGACCGCTCACATAGAAGGCGTAGTTGAGAGCGTTATTGGTCAGGACGAAGTTCGCGGGCTCCGCGCCGGAGGCGACCGTGGCAGTGACCGTGTAGGTTCCGACCGTTCCATTGGCAGTGAACAGAGCTGACGTGGCCACGCCGCTGGAGTTGGTGGTTGCCGTATTCACTCCACCCGCGAAGGTGCCACTGGCTCCGGCCGATGGAACCTCGAACGTGACAAGCGCGCCGCTCACGGGGTTCATGCTGCCATCCACAACGGTTGCGACCAGCGGAGTTGCAAAGGCGGCGTTGACGTTCGCACTCTGCGGGGTTCCGCTCGTCGCCGTGATCGACACGAGCGCTCCGGTGACGTTGGTAAGAGTGAAGCTGGCAGGCGTCGATACCCCCGAAACCGCGGCGGTCACCGTGTAGGATCCCGCAGTGGCGTTGGCGGTAAATACCGCGGAGGTTGCAACTCCACTGGAGTTCGTGGTCGCAGTATTCGCTCCGCCAGCGAATGTGCCGCTGGCTCCCGTCGAGGGGGCAGTGAAGGTCACGACCGCGCCGCTCACTGGATACTGATTGGCATCCTGCACGGTCGCGACCAGGGGCGCTCCGAAGGGCGTGTTGATGGTCGCATCCTGCAGGGATCCACTGGTTGCTGCGATCGACGCAGCCGGTCCCGAGGTAATCGTCAGACTGTAGTTGGTGGAGGCGATCACTCCGGCAACGGAAGCGGTCACTGTGACTGCACCCAACGTTCCGTTCGCCATGAAGGGAGACGACATGACGACGCCGCTCGAATTCGTGGTATCGGTTTCCGAATTCGTTCCATTGGAGAATGTGCCGCTCGCGCCCGACGTGGGAGCGGTGAAGGTGACGAAGGCGCCACTGACCGGCGATCCACCCATGGTGACGGTCGCAACGAGCGGCGCTGCAAACGGTGTATTCACCTGCGCGCTTTGCGGTGTCCCGCTGGTGGCTGCAATGGTCTCAACGGGAGAATGGAAGTTCGAACTGTTGCAGCCGGTCAAGAACGACACGGCGAGGTAAGTGGATGCAAGGAGGGCTGCTCCGAGAATGCCAGAATAAGGATGACGGTTCATCGCGATTCCCCTTCCCGGTCCGTCTGCGGAGCGGTACGCTTTCGAGCCTGCGGAGAGAGCGCAACGCCGTGCTCGTTCCGGAGGGTATAGACCTCTCCGTCCGCATTGACGGTGCGCACCAGCAGAACGGGTTTGTCCTTGTGCATCCGGATGACTCCGGTCGCCTCAACGTGCTGTCCGGCGAGCGCCGTGAGCCGGTCGTTGGCTGACGAACCAACGGCGGACAAACCAAATCTTCCAAGACTTGCATCGACGGGGCCAGAGGAAGTTACGAGCAGCAGATGAGAACCTGCCATCATTCCCGGGGCCGCTACGGCGAGCACACTAGACACCGTTCCAGTAATCGTGACCTCATCGGCAACGTCGTAGCGGAACGTTCGGACTGCGCTGTCCGCGGGCGTTTTCTGTGCCTGCACCGGACGAAGCGCCGGGGCGAGTAAAAGGATGGCGAGCGTACACATCCCGATCGAGAGGGGTTTCATCATTTGCCTCCGAGTGAAGCGCGATGCCGGACTTAGTACCAATCCTCTGCTTACGGCGACCGGCGCAGGCATTGCGCATCGGCACTTTATCACTCTTGAGATTTGTTTGAAACCGTGACCCGTGGTCCTATGGGCCGCGTTTGTTGCGGACAGTCTACTACCAGTGCCCGGTTTTTGGGGAGCCGAAAATGGAATCAATGCGATTCAGCGCTCGCGCGGTTCGGACTACGTTATTTCAGTGACCGGGGGTTGCTGACTCATCCAGCAATTCTTTCAGGTACTCCTGCCACGCAGAGGCCCAGGTGTGAGTGCCGTGGCCATGGGTCTTTTCCGAAGCGGGCAACAATACGAACTTGCCTTTTTTTACTTTCTTGATTTCGCGTTCCGCGATGCCCAGCTCCGGCGGATTGATGAAATCGTCGGCCGAGTTCACAAACATCACGGGAACTTTAATGAGGCCCAGGTTGGCGGATGGGTCGTAATCACGCGATGCGCTGACCGCGAACAGAAAGTCGTTCGCGTCGAGATCTTCACCCATCCGGATCATGGCGCCAGAGAGATAGGTGTCAGCGATGTCGGCGGTCGGCATTTCCTTCTGCATGTGGATGGGTGAGCTGCCGGCGATCAGCAGGAAATCGGAACTGATCTGGATGGCGGCACGGGGTTCCGCTTTGTATTCGCCATCCTTCCACTCGGGATCCTGTTTGATGCCATCGATCACCATCTTGCGCCAGAGCCGGTTGCGGCCGGCGATCTGGACGGGCAAACAGGCCAGCGGCATGAGCGCGTCCATTTCATCGGGATAGGTCTCACCCCACATCCAGGATTGCATGCAGCCCATGGATGTGCCGAGAATCAGACGGAGGTGGTCGATCCCCAATCCCTTTTTCACTAACTCGTGCTGCAACGACACCATGTCGGTGTAGTCATATTGAGGAAAATGGGCATGCAGTTTGTCGCTTGGCTTGCTCGATTTTCCATGGCCGATATTGTCGGGCATGATGATGAAATACTTTCGGGTGTCTAACAACTGGCCTCGTTCAAACAGCACTCCGGAAAATTGCGGGCGCAGGAACTGATGGCCAGTGGCGCCGCTGCTATGAAGGAGCAAAACCGCGTTGGTGATATGACCCTGAGCATCCTTCACGGGTTTGCCGAGCGTGGTGTAGTGGATGTAGACATCGGGCATGGTTTCGCCGGATTGGAATTGGAAATTGTGGGTGATGTAGTCACCCTCAAGAGGGGGCTCGCCACCGGGCGCCTTGGATGGGGTTTGCGCGGATGCGTACCCTTGAATCAGGATCATCGCGAAAATTGCCAGTAGACCGAAATGGTTCAACATTCTCGTCATAGTGCTCCATCCGCTAAGCTGTTTACTACCTTGTTACGTATACCCCCCTCAGTCGATCTTTTGGAATCAGAGACTTAGCGAGCAATTCCCGCCAGATTCCTGAGGAATAAGGACTTACATGCAAAATATTGATAAATAAGGAGTTGCCAAAATTTACCGGCGACTCCCCCAAGATATGAGTGTTCCACAAGTATGGTTCGCCGGTGCGGTTCTCCATGTCAAGGGGATTTTGCGATTTGGTCCTCAGCCGCGCTTACTAAAGATGGACGGAAGCTGTGCGCTAGGTCGGGGGCGAGGTTTTTTTGACGGCGGATGGAGGCGCACGATCTTCGCGTACAACCGATCACTTGCCAAGGGACAGCACCGGGAGCATAGCCCCGTCACCAGACGACACACTCGCTCAGGGCACACGGTTCAAATAGAGAAGACGGAAGCACGCGTTGTTGCGCGGTTCCACATTCCGAACGAAAATGTGGGCTGCTGACATTCTTCCGTTAACAGAGAAAGAGGGTCTCCATGCGCTTGCTTCCCGACCGCGCGGTCATTGCCACGTCATTTATTTTCTTCCTGATGCTGAGTCGAACCGAAGCCCAGACGATCCTCAAATACCAGGAGCCGCCGAGGGCGATGGTGGAGCTGGTGGATACGCGGCCGACGCCGGTTGTGGAAGTTTCGCCACGGGACAAAGCGGGCAAACAATGGATTCTGATCGAGCATGTTTCGGGACTGCCTTCGATTGCAGACCTTGCACAGCCGGAATTGCGGCTGGCAGGCTTGCGCTTCAATCCGCGAACGAATGGGCCGAGCCGCGGGCGGTATGCGACGTCGCTGGCGCTGAAGATGCTGCCGGACGGCGCGGAAAAAACGGTGGCGGGATTGCCCGCAAATACAAAGATCCGATTTGCAGCCTGGTCTCCCGATGCCCGGCACCTATTTTTTGTGAATGACAACGATGAGCCTCGGGAAGCGGGGCTGAGCTTGTGGGTGGTGGATGCGGCGGCAGATGGGGGCAAAGCGCGGCGGCTGGCGGGGATCGCGCTGAACGGAATCTTCGGATCTCCTTGTGAGTGGATGGGGGACAGCCAGCTGATTTGCAGGACGGTGCCGAAGGGCAGAGGCGAAGCGCCCAAGCGCAACGAAGTGCCGACGGGGCCGGTGATCCAGGAAAACCTGGGGCGGGTGACACCCGGGCCGACGTATGAAGATCTGCTGAAGAATCCGGAGGACGAGGCGATTTTTGATTTCTGGCGGTGGGAAAGCCGGGAGTGATTGTGAGCGCATCGCCATCGCCTGACGGGCACTATGCGCTGATCGACGAACGGCATCATCCTTATTCTTACTTGCTGCCGTTCGGGTTTTTTCCGGAGCGGGAGATGGTCGTTAACCTGGCGTCGGGGGAGACGAAGCAGTTGGCAGACAAACCGCTGGAAGACACGATTCCGAATCTTCATGATGCGGTCGAGGCAGGACCGCGGGATTTTGGGTGGCGCAGCGATGCTCCGGCGACGGTGTTCTGGGTGGATGCGGGGGATGGAGGAGATCCGCGAAAAGACGTGGCGGTGCGCGACACTCTGACATTGCTCAATGCGCCATTTGACGGGCCGGGAAGCAAGCTGGCTGAGCTTCCGTTGCGATTTCACAGCGTGACGTGGGGCGATGGCGGACTGGCACTGGTGGAAGAGCGGCGATGGAAGGATCGCAAGCGGATTCTTGAGGCGGTGGCACCAGATGGTTCGGGGGCTGCGGTGAAGTTGTTTGAGGGATCATTCGAGGACCGTTATCACGATCCGGGCGAGCCGTTTGTGACGATGAATGCGGCAGGCAAGAGCGTTTTGCAGAGGACGGCGGATAGTAGTGGCGTTTATCTGCACGGGCGAGGGGCGTCGCCCGAGGGAGATCGGCCGTTTGTCTCGGTGATGAACGTGAAGAATGGCGAAAGCAAGCGGGTGTGGGAATCGGAGGCAAAGTACTTCGAGTCGGCGGTGAGCGTTCTGGATGCGAAAGGCCCGACGATTCTGGTGCGCAAGGAATCCCAGGAAGTGAGTCCGAATTACTACATTAAGGATACGGGGAAGGACGCTCTCACGCAGGTTACTTTTTTTCCCAGTCCTTACGGCAATGCCCCCATCCCGAAAAAGCGGGTGCTCAAGTACAAGCGCGCGGATGGAGTGGAGTTGAGCGCGAACCTTTATTTGCCTCCGGGTTATAAAGCCGAGGATGGCCCGCTGCCTACATTAATGGAAGCGTATCCGACGGAGTACAAGACGAAGACAGCGGCGGGGCAGATGCGAGGATCTCCGAACGAGTTCCCTCTTTTATATTGGGGCTCGCCCGTACCGTTTGTGACGCAGGGATACGCGGTACTGGAGAATGCGACGATCCCGATTGTGGGCGAAGGGAAAGAGGAACCGAACGACACCTACGTCGAACAACTGGTGGCGAGCGCGCAGGCGGCGATCGACGAAGGAGTGCGGCTGGGAGTGGTGGACCGGAACCGGGTGGCGGTGATGGGACACTCCTATGGAGCCTTTATGACCGCGAACCTGCTGGCGCATAGCGATCTGTTCAAAGCCGGGATCGCGCGCAGCGGAGCATACAATCGCACGCTCACGCCATTTGGATTCCAGAACGAGGAGCGGACGTATTGGCAGGCCCCGGAGATCTATTACAAGATGTCTCCGTTTTCGTATGCGGATAAGATCAAGGCTCCGATTTTGCTGATTCATGGCGAGGCGGACAATAACAATGGTACTTTTCCCATCCAGAGCGAGCGACTGTTCAGCGCGATCAAAGGACAGGGAGGGACGGTGCGGTTTGTTTTGCTGCCGCTGGAATCGCATGGCTATGCGGGCCGGGAATCGGTGCTGCACATGCTCTGGGAGATGAATAACTGGCTGAATACTTATGTGAAGAATGGCGCTGCGATGAAGGTGCAACGCTAGGGGTCGGCGCGATGGCGAAACGGGTTCCGGGCAAGTCTTCGGTTCGTGTTGACGACGGGCTGTTTGTGGTGAAGAAGGGCAAAGCCGTGCCGCATGAATTCGTGCTTGAGGCGCTGGCTTCCCTTTCGCCGCGAACCCGGCCTATGTTTGGCTGTCTCGCGGTCTATGTGGAGGACAAGATTGTCGTCATACTGCGCGACAAGTGCGATGCGACGTCGGCGGATGACGGAGTGTGGCTGGCTACTACGGCGGAACATCATGAGAGTCTGCGACGGGAGTTTCCCCGGATGCGATCGATTGGGGTGCTCGGGAAAAAAGTGACCGGATGGCAAGTGCTGCCGGTGGATGCCGCGGATTTTGAGGAGAGCGCGCTGCGGGCTTGCGAGCTGATTATTGCAGGCGATGCGCGGATTGGGAAGGTTCCGGGGGCGCGGGGTTCGCGGTTGAAGGCGGGTAAGAAGGCTCACGGGGTTACTGTGCGAAAGCGTTAGCGAACTTTGTATTTGAAAAACCTCAGACGAATTCCAGGGCGTGGAGGGAGCAGGGGTCCTTCGACTCCGCGGAAACTTCACTTCGTGAAGTTGCCGCTACGCTCAGGATGACTTCGGAGTTGGGCTGATCTTGGGTGGTTGCTGCAAAACTACTGGGTGCGGCTCGGTGCGACTTTTATTCCGGCTGCGCTACTCATTCATCGATCGATGTCAGGCTGCGCCGGAGGCCATTTCCCGGTGAAGCCAGGCTTTGGCTAGCGAGAGCTCGCGGTGAACTGTGGCGGGAGAGATCTTCAGCGCCTCGGCTGTCTCGTCGTAGGTGAGTCCTCCGAAAAAAATCAGTTCAATCAGATCGCTCTTGCGCTGGTCGTTTTCGGCGAGGCGTTTGAGGGCGTCATCGAGCGCGATAATTCCGCGATCCGCCTGCGGGCCTACCACCAGCGCTTCATCCAATGGAATTTTTTCGAATTCTCCGCCGCGCTTCTGACGGTTCTTGGTTTTGGCGTGGTCGACGAGGATGCGGCGCAGGACGCGCGCTGACACGGCGTAGAAGTGAACACGGTCCTGGAAGGTCACTTCGGAATCCACCAGTCGGAGGTAGGCCTCGTGGACGAGGGCCGTGGCGCGCAGGGTGTGATCGGGACGCTCGGAGCGCAGGCAATTGGCGGCCAGCTTGCGGAGTTGCTCGTAGACGACGGGCATGAGCTCGTCCAACGCTTCTTTGTTGCCGCTGCCCCACTGCTGGAGAAGCTGGGTCACGAGCTTGGTATCCGGGGTCATGTTTTTCCTGCTGGTCTCGTCTGAGAGGCTTTCCCCGGCTGCCCTGCGATCCCAAAAAATATTTTTCGCGGCATGAGGGAATTCGACACCCATTGTCGCTTTACAGGTTGAGCGCAGATATTGGCTACGGGGAAACGGCCATCTGGACGGCCATTATACCCCGCAGCCGGTCTCGGGACGATACGTTGGACAAGCTGAGGCGCTCCGAAGTCCGACCGGAAACCTTAATAAAATTCGACCTGAATGGAACCACGAAAGGACACTACCGTGAAACTGAAAAATTACGCCCTCTTCCTGAGCGTGGCCGTGCTGCTTTGCATGTCCTCAGCTTTTGCCCAAACCGTTTACAGCTTTCAGACGCTCGATTATACCGGTGACACGTTCACGCAGTTGCTGGGGATCAACAACTCTGGCGACATCGCTGGCTACCACGGGTTCGCCGTGAACCAGGGGTTCACCTACAGCACGAAGACCAAGAAGTTCACGAACGAAAATTTCCCCGGCTCGGCCATGACGCAGGTGATCGGCATCAACAACGAGCCGTTCAAGACCTCGGGCTTCTATGTCACCAAGAGCAACAAAACCGAGGGGTTCACTGATTACCTGGGAACATTCACGACCGTGAATTTTCCGAAGACGCCCTTCAACCAGTTGCTCAGCCAGAACGACTACGGGCAGGCTGCCGGCTATTACAGCACGAAGGCGGATGGCTCGGGACCGGACCACGCTTACGTGTATGACGAATTCGGCGGGGTGTTCGAGCTTTTCACGATTCCGAACTCGACGAGCGCGCAGGCCACCGGCATCAACAATTCCGGCGACGTTTGCGGATTCACCATCGACAGCGCGGGCACGCACGGCTGGCTGAAGATTCTGGGTCACTTCACGATTCTCGATGACCCGGATGGAGTGGGGGCGACGCAGGCTCTCGGCCTGAACAACAAGGGGCAGGTTGTGGGAACGTACACGGACAGCTCGAACAACTCCCACGGATTCGTCTACACGATCAACTCGAACACCTGGCAGACCATCGACGATCCGAACAACGGCGTGGGAACGACCGTGGTCAACGGCATCAACGACAATGGCGTGCTGGTTGGGTTCTCCGGGGCAGCGCCGATCAACAACGGCTTTATCGCCACGCCGTAATCAGTGGTCAAGCCGTGGATCCTGAGAACTTGCGGGATCCCACGGTCGATCGCCAGAACGCTTGAGCAGCATGCGGCCGGGAGAGAACTTCTCCCGGCTTTGCTGCGTTCGGAGGGCGAAACGATCGGCTTACGGGCAAGCTGAATCGTTCCAATTGGCGGTGGCTGCCGAGGGGATGAAACTCATAGCCCGCTCGGCGAGCGCGGTGATGGTCAGGCTGGGATTGACTCCGAGATTGGCGGCCACTACCGATCCGTCACAGATGTACATATTCTTATAGCCAAAAACACGGTGGCGGGAGTCGACTACTCCATCCCTTGGAGAACCGGCGATCACGCAACCTCCAATGCAGTGCGCGGTGCCGGGGACGTTGAACAAGATTTCGGGAAGCATGCTCATGGGGAAACCGCCCGTCAGTTGAGCAAACTTCTGAGCAAACTCGTTGGCCTTGGGAATGTAGGTGGGAACCTTGCTGCCCCGGCTTACTAGAAATCTCCGGAAGGGCCAGAACCATGGCCGCTCCCAGCGCATTTCAATCTGGCTATCGAGCGTCTGCATGCAAAGCAGGATGACAAATTCACGCGCCCAGCCCCAGGGTTGCAGCACGCGCAGAGTGTGAAGGGGATGGCGCAGGAAAGAGCTGACGACGTTCTTCAGCCAGAGGGCGATGCGACGCGGCCCTGGACGGCCGTTGGTGAGGATAGTAGTGAAAACTCCCATGGCGTCGGAGCCATTGGGATAGCGGACGGCCTCGATGTGGGTATGCTCGTCGATGTACACGCCGGAACCGATCGCGATGCCGAGCGAGAGGTCGTCGTGGTGGTGCGGCATGCGAGCTCCGATGAGGGATTCGGAATTGGTGCGCACGTGCTTGCCGAGTTGGGAGCTGATCGCAGGCAGAGAGCCTTTCCGCTTCAGTTTAAAGAGAAGCTCCATCGTGCCCAGGGACGATGCGGCGAAGACGATTGCGCGGCAGGTGAAGCGGCGGGGCTGGCGGCTTATCAATGCAGTGGACTTGACGGTTCGGACTTCGTATCCGGCGGCTCCGTCGACATTTTCAAGCAATGGTCTTACATCCACGACCTGGGTTTCAGGGAAAACCCGTGCGCCGTGTTTTTCTGCGAGGTACAAGTAGCCGAGATCGAGAGTATTTTTCGCGCCGTGACGGCAACCCATCATGCAGCCGCCACAGGCGAGGCAGGTAGTGCGGTCGGGACCCTCGCCTCCAAAGTAAGGATCGGGAAAAGTCCGGTTGCCGGGCTCGCCGAGCGGGGCTTGAAAAATGCCTACGTTGGTGGGATAGAAAGTATGCCCGAAACCGGCGGCCTCAGCCGTCTGCTTCAGAAGAAGGTCGGCGGGGCCAAGAATTCTGTTTTCGGTGATGCCGAGCATTCGCGACGCAGTTCCATAGTGCTGCGGCATCTCCGCTTTCCAATTCGCCAGACCAGTCCATGAACTCGCTTCCCATACTCGCTCGGGCGGGGCGAGGAGAGTGCAGGCATAGGTTATGGACCCGCCACCGACCGCGCAGCCGTGAAAAATGGTGACGTGCCGGAAAAAGCGCATATTGAAGAAGCCGCGCAGTCCTAGTCTGGGACGCCAGAACCAGCGGTGGATCGACCAACTGGTGCGCGGCAAGGTTGCAGGAGTCCAGCGCCGACCCATTTCCATGACGCCGACGCGGTAGCCTTTTTCCACCAGGCGATGGGCCGACACACTGCCGCCGAAACCGGATCCGATCACGATGAAGTCAAAGTCAAACTGGTCGTTGTTATTTTGGCGCTTCTTCTGGTTGTGCTTGGTCTGGCTGTGGTGCTGGCCATCATTTTTGTAGCCATCGGGGGGCGGCATGGTTTCACCCTACGCGTGCAGCGTTTCGACATCGAGGAACTCGTCGGAGCGGGCTTTGCCGGGGAGGTCGTGGTTGGAAAAGTCCAGAAGAATTGGCGGATCAGGACGCGGATTGGCCACCAGCGTCCGCACGGTGTGTGTCGTAGTCTGCCACCATCCGTGGAAGGTTTTGCCATCGCAACACTGAACTCCTAGAGAGCTCCAACTATTAAGAGCGGGCGGGTCGCTTACTGAGGAGTCAGGGCGGCGCAACTTGTTCTCGATCACTTCATCCCTGGACAGATGATCCGCGAGACTTACGATCACGGACCGGGTGTCGAGACGAAGACCCTGGCGCAGAGCTTTGAGCGCGCTTTCTTTTGCGCTCCACAGCAGCGCAACCGTCAGGAAACGATCTGAGGAAGAGGCGTTGGAGATTAGCGCTTGTTCAGGCGGGGCAAAATAGTCGGCGATAAAAGCTTCGCTGCGCGGCTCAATCATTTCGAGGTCACAACCGACATCCGCGTTAGAGGATGCGATCGCGCAGAGGGATATGCCATCGCGGTGACTGATAGAAATGGCAACCGGCACCGGGACTCCGTCGAGAAATGCTTCGGGGGCGCCCGAAGGCGCGGGCCATATTTCTATAGTTGCGAGGGCCTGGGGATGGGCAGGCAGATTCAGGAATGTCGCAACGGCACATTTGGAGGTCCAGCGCCCCAGCCGCCAATCCGCGCTGCGCCTAGCGAAGCGCAGGCTATTGAAGTAAACCGTCTCTTCGGGGGAAAGCCAATTGTTCAGCGGCGGCACATCGGCTTTGGTCTGTTCGATCCAATCGACACGCATGGTAATGCACCTCGAAGCTAAGCAGCGACAACTTCCCGTGGCCCGGACGCCTCCGATGACAAGCCCTCTTCTTCCAGTCGTCTGATTTCTTTTTCAATCCCGCGTTCGACGGCGCTAATCAAGTAGGGACGCAGGTTTTCGGGGGCAATGATGTAATCCACCGCGCCCACTTCGAGCGCACGCTGGACACTGTGGACGCGGTCAAACTCGGAGGCCATTTCGCCGAGTTTCTCGGAATGAATCACTTTGAAAAGTTCGTCCGACTGCGAGCGCAGGCGCACTTTCTCAGCGCCTTCGGCCTGATCGAGGGCCTGCTTCAAAGGTTGGAGGCGTGGATCTTTTCTGGCCCGCGCTTCCACCTCGCCGGCGAAAACCACCGCGGCAGCGGGTGCGCCTCCAATCACGGAGGCGTAAGTTCCTTCCAAGGCGGCCGCCTCGAGTTGTTCGTTGAGCGCTTTCGAGAAAACGACGTAGGCGCCGCCGTGGAAACGGGAGATGACGCAAAACACGATCGGGCCCTTGAAGTTGACGATGGCTCTTCCGATTTCCGCGCCGTATTCGAGTTGCAGCCGGCGCATCGATTCGGGGGAGCCGTCGAAGCCCGAGAGATTGGCGAGCAGCACGACCGGACGGTTGTTACTCGCGGCGTTAATGGCGCGGGCAATTTTTTTCGAAGATTGCGGAAAGAGAGTGCCCGAGGTCCAATGATCGGGGCCATCGGCGGGAGCGAAGCCGAGGCGCGGCAGTTGCCGCGATTCGATGCCAAGAAGGCACACGGGATATCCGCCGATGTGAGCGTCCCACACCACTGCGGTTTCGGCTGCGCGCATTCCGGGCCAGCGTTCGAGAGGAGGATGGTCCTGGTCGATGGCAGCCATCATCACCTTGCGAATGTCGAAGGATCGCTTGCGGCCGGGGTTGGTTTCATCGGACAGGATTTCTCCCACCGTCGCGAAGCCTTCCTGCCCGTGAGGACACATTCTTACGTCCCGGCCGATCGGGTCGACGGTGGCGGCACGGCGAGGGAACCGCTCTCCAGGCGCGACGTAGGTGTGCTGGTAGTGGCGGAACAGGATGTGGCAGGCTTCGTCGATGTCGCGGGCCCAATACTGCGCTTGCCCGTTGATGCCCATGATGCGGTCGTAGCCGCCAATTCCCTGGTTATCCTCGGCCGAGATGCCGCCCGAAAAATCGAGGGCGCGCTTGCCGGTCAGAACCATCGCGGCTTTCGGGGTCATCACCAGAATGCCGCGCGTGTGCATGAGCATGGTGGCTTCGGCATTCCAGTAGGGCTGCGCTCCTACGTTGATGCCGTTCACCAGGAGGTTGACCTCGCCGCCGGCTTGCGTGAACTCGATCAAACGGCGCAGCACGCGCGCGATCCAATCCATGTTCTCGACGCCGCTCTCCATCGAGATGCGGGCGCCCGCGGAGATAGGAAACCACTCCAGAGGCACATTCATTTCCTGGGCGAGATCGAGGGCCGCGATGATAAGCCGGCATTCGGGCTCGGCAAGAGCGCCAAGATCTTTACTGGGATCTCCCAGCAACAGCACTCGCTTCATGCCCTCGGGATAGCGATCGGTGAAGTTGCGAATGACGCCGGTTATGATGTTGGCCTTGTTCTCTCCGTAGGGTCGCGCGACTGGAACCAGGCGGCCATGGGGGCCGAGGTCATGCTCGACAAAGTCTCCGGGGGGAAATTCGGCGCGCGTGTGCTTCGACTCGGGCGTGAGCATTCTCACGATTTCGTACGGGTAGATCAGGCCACGCTGGCGCATGCGGACAACTTTTTGCTCATATTCCGCCAGCGGTCTGATGGGTTGCAATTTATCCGCGGGCCGGAAAGTGACGAGCATGCCACTGGCTCCCGGGCTTGAGATGCGCACCAGCATGTCGCGCAATTCTCCGGTAGAGAGACTCGGAATGCGGGCGCGTATCACGACCTCCTCGAGTCCAAGGCCTTCGACGGAAGGCGCGAGTCTGCGGATGAGGTCACGCGACTCCTCGCGGCTGAGGATGAGCGGTTGCCACACATAAAGAAATATGCGGTTCCAGCAGAGACGTTGGTTGGGGGGACGATGCGACTGGAACAGTCGGATACCAGCGATGGCTTCCCCTAACATGCGTTCGAGGTGCGGCAAACTTATGACGCGGCCCGACTCATCGCGCACGGGCGTGACATCGCGCACCTCGACAAGGGCAAACAGGCGTTCATCTTTTAGATTGTCGCGAGCGACACCGTGGAGGAGATATACATCTTCGACGGAGAGCAAGCGCTCGATGTTGAAATTCGAAAGCCTCCAAAGATGCAGGCGCTTGGCCATCATGGGATGCAGGCCACGGTAGAGCTTTTCCTCGATGTAGGCATTCTTGCCGAGGGGACGATAGCTGAAATGCTGCATGCCACCGGCACCTTGAGTCGGACCGGAGTTCGCGACCTCCACGACAATGCGGCGGATGGGATGAGGAAATGAAGTTTGATTGAGTATGCCGCATACTTCCTGCTGCGTGGCTTCCGCGTCGGCGAGTGGGTCGGAGTGCCAGGTGTAGAAATCGACGACGATGTCGTGATCTTGCGGAACTTCCGCCAGCAGCGGTGCGATGGCTTGTGCCGCTTCACGAAGGAGGGAATGCGC
Source organism: Terriglobales bacterium (assembly GCA_049521375.1). GTDB lineage: Bacteria > Acidobacteriota > Terriglobia > Terriglobales > Acidobacteriaceae > Acidiflorens. The sequence continues at coordinate 3,767 of JBEKOW010000037.1, read as the reverse complement.
AGTGTGCGTGGTAAAGACATGGATGCGCTTCCCCTCATGATCGTATTCGGCCGAAACGTAACAATGTCCGTCGCGTTCGAAGGAGTGAAGATTGCGGAGAGCGCGAATCCGGTAATACCTCCATGTGATTGCTTCAAGCATCAACCTGCGCACGGCGAGACTTGAAACCGCAAAGCGGCTGGAAAGCAGGCGAACGAGGGGCTGCGGACACTCGAAAAGAGCGCGCACTCTTTCCTCGCGATCGGCTGCATCAGGATGAGCGGCCAGGTAGGTAAGCTGTTCCTCGATGTTTTCGTACACCTGCTTCCGCGCCCGCTCAAAGAGCGGCTGATCGAAATAGCGATAACGCACTTCGCGCGCCAGGTCGGTGACCGCGGGAAAACGACCATTGGTCATCGAAATCATGCGGTCGAGCAGAACACGCAGCGATTCCGGCGCGTCTGCGGCACCGGCATTGGCAGAGCGCAAACGCCTTTCGAGCAGGGTGAGGACCGGGGCAACCTGCTGTTCGACACGCTGGTGGGATTTGTAGATCCAGAGCAAACTTTCTTCCAACTCGGGAGAGCGATCGAGACTCTGGACGCCATAATGAAGCAGGGCGCGACGGAGCGCTCTCAGGAACGCCGGCGACAAATTTTCGCCACTTGTTTTGAGCATGCGCAGATAGGAGAACAGGTAGGCCTCGGCGCTGGGCTCTTCACCGTGGGCGGAATGATTCACCCCCGGTTCGCGTTGGAACAGGGAACAGATGTCAACGAAGATATTGAGGATTTCATCTTCGGCTGCTCGCACCGCGGCGTCACCGGCAGAACAGGTCTTGTCCCACTCCGCGAGGAGGCGTGCGCCGGCCTTGGATTCGACGTCAAAGCCCAGCATGAGCTGGCGAAGATCCTCCAGACCCTGCCGACCATCGCGGGGAGTCTCCAGGTTCCCCCCCGGCGGGCATGACGCACCGATAACCACAAGCTCAGCTTTCTCAGCGGTACGGCCGGCGGTGACGGGATCGATCTGGAGCAAGGGCGCGCCGGTATCGACCTGCACGTTGGGAATGATCATCACTTGCCGCACTCTTCCGGCGAAGGGAGCGAACACCGGCATCTCCATCTTCATGGCTTCCAGCACGGCCACGCGATCGCCAAGGGCAACGATGTCGCCCGGCTTCACGGCGATCGAGACCACCACGGAGGGCGAGGGCGCGTGGACAATGCCACTGTCGTCTCGGTCAATGGTGTGCGCGACACCATCGACTTCGATTTTGAAAGTGAGTCCATGGGTTTTAGAGGCAACATGGAAGCGCCGCCCGAAAACAGTTAGCCAATATTCAGACCGTCCGACGGGGTCAAGTTGGGCATCGATTCGCGATCCCTGGAGTCCGACACGGTAGTGCCGCGGGCCGAGCCGCCAGGTTGTGGGCGTGTAGCGGTGGCCGCGATAGCGAAGCTCCGCAGTTTTGCCCGCGTCACTGTTCACCTGCGGCCGTCCGCGGACGGCGGAGGCGTAAAACCGGGTCTGCTCGACGGCCAGCTGCGCGTTATAGGCCTCGATCGCAGCATGAATCAGGGCGACATCGGCAAAGGGCAGCGCAGATTGATCGCTGTCGGCGATGGCCACGCGTTTGAGTTCGTGGTTCATAATGTCTCCGATCGGAAAATCGGCAGTTTGGTAAAAGGCGAATCAGGCAGCGACGGTTTCCCGCGAAAAGACAGCCTGTAGCGCCTTCAAACTTTCGGCATTGACCGCTATGGGACTCGCAATCGTGCGATAGCCGGTGAGTTCCACGTAGCGGTTGCCGTCACTGTCGGCGACGTAGGCATCGAAAGATCCACGAGCCGGGTCCGGAGTGACTACAGCGTACAGTCTGGTATCGGCCTGATTGGGAGCTTGCAAGAATGTTGTGACTCGATCGATGCGATGCGGCAATCCCATTCGATCCTGGGTTCCCATCTCCCAGATCCCGGCGGTCTGGAAGCAGAGTTCGATCATGCGCGGAGCCATCAGCGAGGGCGAGTCGGACGGGTGGTGATTACCGGGGAGATGGTTCGACATCAATCCGATTACGTGGTTTCCATCCCACCAGGCCCGATCGAGAACCTGGTACGCCGGACCGTGGAAATAAAGACGATAGATGTCGGCCGCTTCAATTGGATGTTCGGGGGTTGGAATCGATGCCGGAAAGAGGACTGACTCAACCGGCTTGCTGGTGAGCCGGACGCGCGCGGTGAAATGCGTGGTTGACTGCGGCTCGACCTGGCCGGGAAGTGACTTGTGCCCAATCAAGCGGCAATCGGATATGACGTCCAATCCGCGGAGATGAACGGTGGACTCGACGATCACAGTGCGCGGCTCGTTGCGGTAAAACTTGAACGGCGCGAGGAAATTTACATCTTCGAGAGAATCGATGCGCCAGCCGGGAAGCAAGCGCAAAGCGGCTTCGGCAAACGCTTCGATCCCCATGACACCGGGCAGCACGGGCGTGCCGTCAATCTGATGGTCGTGCAGGAACGGCTGAATCTTCGGATCGAGAGCGGTCTCAATGGTCAAAGGCTTGAAGAGACCGGCGCTCACGACTTTGCTGGCCATCAGCGTTGGAGCTGTCGCTGACCATGGTTGCGCGGGCGACCCTGGCGAGGAGGGTTGAGCCGCAGCCTGTTCGAGACCGCCGCTTTCATCCCACTCGTTGAGCAGAACGCCGAGACGCTGGCCGATCACGACCTCGCCGCGCGTGGCTCCCACTGTTAATTCGCGGCGGATCAAGGGAACGCCCGCTTCCGGCGGGAGCATATCGATTCCGGCTTGCTCCATCACTTTCGGGATCGAGCCGCGGGTGGCCATGCCGATCCCGCCCCAGGCAGTCCAATCAATGGCGATGCCGCGAGTCGCTGGACGGGTGGTGCGAAAACTGGAGGTGAGCTTGCACAACAGATCGTTGGCAGAACTGTAGTCGGTTTGACCGGGATTGCCGAAGCGTCCGGCGATCGAACTGAAAGCGACCGTCGCGCCGAGAGCCATGTCGCCGATGGCGCGCAGGAGGTTGAAGAAGCCGTCGCTCTTGACGTCGAAGACGAGGTCGAATTCGGCTGGCTCCTTTTCAGATAGAGAACGGCTGCGCTCGATGCCCGCTGCGTGCAGCAGCACGTCGATGCGCCCGTGGCGGTCGTGCACTTCTTTCATTATTTTTGTGACACCAACGCCGGAGTCGCGCGCTCGCCGCGGGCTTGCAGGCGGGCGAACAGGTCGCGTTTGAGGCTCTCTTTGTCGACCGCGACGTTGGTTGTGAAGCGCTTGAGATCGGGATTCCCGGGATCGGGTTCGGGCACTAAATCGAGGAGGTAGAAAATTCCGCCAGAAGCGGCAGCCAGGTCGGCGGTAATTGCTGAAACAATACTTCCTGCGGCACCCGTGACGACGAACACCGTATCACGGTCGAGCGCAAGGCCGGGCTGGCCATCGGTGGCGGATTGCTCCTCAAGGCCGATTGTCCAGCGCAATCCCTGCTTGTAGCCGATTTCGACGGCGCCGGGATCGCGGAGGGTTTCTTCGATCAGACGGTCGGCGATTTGCGCGGGTTCGCAATTCGACTCGAAGTCGACAGCCTTGACGTGCGCCTCCATCCGCTCGCGCTTGTAGGTCTTGACGAAGCCGGTCACTGCGCCGCCGAGGGGCGCGACGGCTCCGGCATCGTCGTAGCCATGTTGGCCGCCGAGGCGCGTGGCCGACACAAGGAACGTGCCCGGTTTTGCGATGTCGACGTAGAGGGCGCGCATGGC
>JBEKOW010000036.1:0-22842 GCA_049521375.1 Terriglobales bacterium | reverse complement strand
ATCCACAGCAGAATGTCGCGCGTACGGCGCGTCGGGTAGAAGGCCATGCTGTAGGCTGCGGGGATGGCGAGCGCCAAGGCGAGCAACGTGGATCCGACAGAAACCGCGATACTGTTCTTCGCGAACGCCAGGTAGTCGGCTCTTTCCAGAACCGCCGAGTAGTTCTGCAGTGTCGGATGAAAAAATACAGCAGGTGGCGTCGCGACGGCGGCGATCTCGGTCTTGAAACTGGTTAAGAACATCCAGAAGACCGGAAAGAACATGCCCAACGCAACGGTCCAACCGATTAGTGTTCTACCCCACTTCGTTCGTCCGGCGCTTCTCATTTCGAATCCCCCAGGTTGCGTCCTACGATCCGCATGAGGAAGATGCAGACGATGTTTGCCAGGACGATTGCAACGACGCCGCCCGCCGATGCCCGGCCAACGTCCCAGCCCAGCAGCGCGTCGCGAAAGATCAGATATGCCAGGTTGGTGGAATCGAGCCCCGGACCGCCTCCGGTCGTCACATAAATCTCAGCGAACAGGCTCAGAAAAAAAATTATCTCGATCATGGCCACGACCGCCATCGGTCGCAAAAGATGAGGCAACTGAAGATGACGGAAAAGGGCGACGCGGCCTGCGCCGTCCAATCGCGCGGCCTCGACCTGCTCCGGATTGAGCGACTGCAGCGCCGGCAGCAGGATAAGCACGGCAAATGGCGTCCACTCCCAGGCCACAATCACCACAATCGAGAGCAGCGGCGCCCGGGAGAAAAACTCGATGGTACCGAAGCCCAGCGAGCGCGTGATCCATGCGAAGAGGCCGAAGACCGGATTCATCAGCATGTTCTTCCAGATGAGCGCGCTGACCGTCGGCATCACGAAGAATGGAGCAACTACCAGCAGGCGGCACATATTCCGGCCCGGAAAATCGAGATCCAGGAGAAGCGAATAGAGTGTGCCGAGAACCAACGTGATGCCGAGAACGAGTCCCACCAGAAATAAGGTGTTACCCATCGCGATCCAGAGCGCGCGATGGGTCAGTAAATCGACGTAATTGGAAAAGCCAACGAAAACTCTCTTGCCCCGATCGAGTAGGTTATAGCGCTCGGCGGAAAACCAGAGCGTCATCGCCAGAGGCACTATCATCCACAACAGCAGGACGCCAACTGACGGCGCGAGCAGCGAACCGCCGTGTGTGCGACGGATCGGCTTAGTGGCAACGGTTCCCGTCACTTGCTGGCTCGCCCTTTCACCGCTCGCTCCGCCTCTGCTTGCGATACTGCCAGCGCCTGCTCTACCGAAGTATGCCCCGCGAGCGCTGCGCTGACTTCCTGTCCGACTTCTGTGCCGAGGGCCTGAAATTCGGGAATGCCTACGTATTGAATCCCCACATAAGGAACGGGCAAGACGCTTGGCTTGGAATAGTCCGCGTTCAGAATCGCTTCGCGAACCAGGGGCGCGAACGGGGCGGCTTGCAGGTACTCGGGAATCTCGTATGTCGATGCTCGCGAACCCGGAGGAATACGGAGCCATCCAAAGCGCTTGCCAACTTTGGCAATGTAGTCTCGGCTGGTCGCCCACTCGACGAATCGCTTGGCGCTTTCAATGTGTTGCGAAGTCGCGGGAATCGCCAGTCCCCAACTCCAGACCCACGCTGCGCCGTTAGGAACCTTGGCAATGGGTGCCTTTGCGAACCCAGTGCTCGTCGACACTCGGCTCTGAGCCGGATCCAGAAAGTACCCGGCGGCGGAAGTTGCGTCGATCCACATGGCGCAATTCCCATTCGCAAAGAGCGCGCGATTCTCGTTGTAGCCGTCGGTCGTCGCTCCCGGAGGACCGTAGCTCCTGAGCAAGTCCACATAAAAAGTTGTGGCTTCCACCCATGCCGGACTCGTGAGCTCGGGTGTCCAGTTGAGATCGAACCAGCGGCCGCCAAATGTGTCCACCAGCGTGCTGAGGTAGGCGACATTGCCTCCCCAGCCGGGCTCACCGCGTAAGCAGATGCCATAAACACTGTGATTTGGATCGTGCAGCTTTTGTGCGTAGGAGCGAATTTGTTCGTAGCTCGGCTGGTTGGGCATTTCCAACCCCGCCTTGTCAAACAGATCCGTTCGATAGTAGGTAAAGGAACTCTCGCTGTAGAAGGGCAGGGCATACATCTTTCCGTGATAAGAGAGCCCCTGCCGCACTACGCTGAAGATATCGTCATAACCGTAATTGGGCCCCAGGTCGTCGAGTGGAAGGACCCACCCCCGCTCTCCCCAAAGCGGAGCTTCGTACGATCCGATGGTAATCACATCGAAGGTGTTGCTGCCCGTGGCAATGTCGACCGTCAGGCGCTGGCGCAGAACATCCTCGCCCAGCACGACCCAGTTCACTTTAATCCCGCTTTGCTTTTCGAATTCGGAGGAGAGTTGCTGCATGAGAATCATGTCGGCGTTGTTCACGGTGGCAATGGTGATCTCAGGACGACGCGCGGGACGGTAGAAAATCCACGCGAGGAGCGCGGCGCTCATCAATAATGCGAGAAGCTTCTCACCCCGTTTCACGCGTCCAACCTCATGTCTTGTCTGTGGCGAAGTCGCGCTCGCTGATCAGAATTCCTGGAAACCCAGCGGAACTTGCAATTGGTTGCGTCATCCCAGATCGATAATCTTGCCCGGGTTCATCAGGTTGTGAGGGTCCAGCGCTCTTTTAATCGTGCGCATCACCTCGAGAGCCTCCCCGTGTTCCTCTTGCAGGTATTTCATTTTCCCAAAACCAATCCCGTGCTCTCCTGTGCAGGTGCCTTGCATTCGCAGGGCTCGCTTCACGGTTCGTTCCGCAAATTGGCTCCCTTCCTCGCGCTGAGAGGGAATATTCGGATCGAGCACGCACAGGACATGGAAGTTGCCATCGCCAACATGGCCGACGATGGTTGCCGGAAATGAAACCTGGGCCAGATCATTCTTGGTTTCGGTGATGCACTCCGCGAGTTGTGAAATGGGTACGCATACATCCGTGATCAGCACCTCTGCGCCCGGAACGAGGGCGTGGGTCGCGTAGTAAGCGTTGTGTCTGGCGTTCCACAGCTCATCTTTATCTTCCAGGTTGGTCTTCCATTGAAATCCCTTAGAGCCATGCTCCTCGGCCAAAGACTGCAGCAGGGTGGCCTGATCTTTCACGTCGCGGTCATTCATGCCGTGAAACTCGAAGAACAGGGTGGGCAAAACGGGGAGATCAATCTTCGAGTAGCGGTTGATCGCATCGATCTGCTTGTCGTCGAGAAATTCAACCCGCGCCACACCGATCCCGAACTGAATCGCTTCGATGACGGTTTCGACCGCGCCGCGTGTCGTCTCGAAAGCGCAGACGGCCACAGACGTCGTCTCTGGCAAGGGATGCAGCCGCAGCGTGATTTCCGTGATAACTCCAAGGGTCCCCTCGGAACCGATGAACAGATGGGTCAAGTCATAACCTGCAGACGATTTGCGCGCCCGGCTGCCCGTCTTGATCACACGGCCATCCGCAAGAACAATCGTTAGAGCCAGCACGTTTTCTCCCATCGTGCCGTAGCGCACAGCCGTGGTTCCCGAAGCGCGTGTCCCCGTCATTCCTCCGATCGTGGCATCGGCTCCCGGATCGACAAAAAAAGTCAGACCGGTATTGTTTAGCGCTTTCACGAGCTGCATGCGTGTCACGCCCGCTTCGACCGTCGCGTCACAGTCCTCGACGCTGACGCGCACAATCTTGTTCATTTCATGGAGGTCGATGCTGATACCTCCCCGTAAGGCGTTAACCTGGCCTTCGACGGAAGTGCCGGCCCCGAAAGGTACCACCGGAATTCGATGCCGGGCGCTGATTTTCACGATTTCACTGACTTCATCTGTGGTGCGAGGAAAGCACACAACATCCGGAAGTGCAGGCGGAAGATGAGACTCGCCATGGCTATGGTGTTCACGTTGCACGACCGCCGTCGTCGTCCTCGAGCCCAGCAACGACTGAAGCTCCGAAACCGCGGCTTCCAGATTCGCTAAGCCGGGTGGCGAAGATGGACTAGGAGACATAAATCGTCCCCCGTCCTAAGGAACTCAGTGATTCGTCGGTTGCAATCGCACTTACTGGCACAGGCTGCTCCTTAGCTATGACCGGTGGTGGCAGTGAGGTGTGTTCGATTCGCGCTGCCGCACTTAGCATCAGAAAATAAACTTCACACTGAGTTGGAGCTGGCGCGATGTCGTCGCGGTGCTTGTAATCTGGCCCGCAGTCCCGTTCGCTAGGACATTGCCTGTCGGTCCATATCCCGTGTAGAGATCCGCATTCGGGAAGCCGAAATTCGTGTGATTCGCCAGGTTGAAGATATCCAGACGCAGTTGAGCACTTGTGGCCTCTGTGATCCGAGTGCTCTTGGCAAGTGAGAAATCGACATCCCTGACGCCCGGCGCCACCAGCGTGTTTCTGCCCAAATCTCCAAAAACACCCACCGCCTGTGGCTGGAACGCCGACGGATTGAATCCGAAAACGCCACCCGGCGTAATGTGAACGCCAGTTGGATTGCTGCTGTATCCGGAAACCAGGTCGGGTCTTTCGGCATTGGCGGCCGCTCCGCCGGCGCCGACGTCAGCCCGATCAAATCCGTCGTAGACGCTATATGGAGTGCCCGAATGCACGCTCGAAATCAGACTCAGCTGCCAGCCTTCTTTCAGGCGGTTGCCGGAAAAGGGCAACTGGACAATGATGTTACTCGTCCAGTTTTGCCGCAGATCAAAATCGCACGGGCCATAGTCAACATTATGATTCGCGTTTCCCAGGTTTCCAGCCTGCAGACCGGCGGTCTGACCATTGGGGCCGATGGAATCGTTACCCGTATAGTAAGAGCCGTAGTCCAAGCATTTTGAATAGGTGTACGCGGTGCGAAACTGTACGTTTTTTCCGAATCCACGATCCAGCGCTACCTGTAAAGAGTTGTAGTTGGATGTTCCCACTGCGAAACGGTCGACGATATTGCTGAGATTAGGATTCACGGAAGGGCATCCCGCTGGATTCAGTCCATAAGCGCGCACAATCGTCCCATCCGAAAGAACTTGCGTTGGAAGACATGGGTTCGTTTCCTGGCCAATGAAAAGGTGGTTCGCTTTCGAGCCGACGTATCCCAGCGTCATTACCGTGTGCGGGAACACTTCCTGTTGCACGTTCAAGTTGTACTCCATGATGTAATCGTTCATCTTCGGGTTATAGGCCGTCTGCTGACCACCTCCAGGTAGCCCTGTCACGATTCCGCTGCCAAACGGGTTCGGTATCGAGGGAAACAAAATTTCGGTCACGTTGTAAACAGGCGGATTGAACAGATACGCGATGATTACTTGCATCTCGAGCGGCAGGTCCGCAAATGCCCCAAAGCCTCCGCGAAGCGCTGTCTTTCCGTTGCCGAAAACGTCATACGCAAATCCGACGCGAGGTTCAAGGTTCCATTTCGTGATATTGTGCTCGAACGCTTGCGGCACATGGGTAAATCCCGTGTCGGTTGCGGGATTAATCAGGTTGTAGAGTTCATTGTTCTTTTCCACCGGATTAGTTTCAAAGTCGTAGCGCAGCCCGAGATTGAGAACAAAACGGCGATTCAGCTGGAATTTATCCTGAACATAAGGCGAGAGATTGGTATGGCGCATGTCGCGTGTGGAATTGTTTGCGTCGGTGGGAACACCTACAAATGCCAAGGGCTGGTTTTGAAGAAACGACTGGAAAGGGGACTCGATTGACTCCCCCATCGCCGACAAGTAGATGCCGTCATAAACAACGCTTCCTCCATTGACGATGGGAATCGTGGCATCGATATAGTGCCTGACAACTTCCATTCCAAACTGCAAGGAGTGACGGCCTTTGGTCCACGATAACTGGTCGCGGAATGTGAAACGATTCACCAGTTCTTTCGCGGTATCGTTCCCTCCGATCGAACTCAACCCCGCAACCCCAATTGTGCCCTGAATGCCGGACCCTGGAACGATCAGGAGGTTCGGGTTATAGCGCGTCTGCACGTCGATATTCGACCTGACGAAAGAGAAGTGTCCGACGTTCAGGAGGGTCGGAGAGATCACCTTTCTTTCTTCGAATGTCAGATATTGGTTCCGTTGCGTGTCGTCATCGGTAATGACAGGGTTCGGAAGAGCGGTCAGCTTTGCCGCGTCGAATTCATAGCTCGCGAATAGAGAGTCGGAGGTGGAAAGATTATGATCCAGTCGAATGACTCCGTAATTTTCATGAAGCGGTTGGGAGAGCTGGGAGATGTTGTACGCGCTCCCGGTGTTGCCGGGAGTTTCGCCGCCATTTGGCACCGGGAATGCGTTCAGGTAGCTGGCAATATTTGGGTTGACCCCTACATTCGCCAGACCAGTCGTGGTATCGCAGGGCAGGCCCGGTACTTGAGCGCAGGGGAGGAGTCCGTTGCGAAAATTCTCATCGGGGACCGTCGTAGTCACCGGCACGGTGAGCGATTGCCACAAACCCTCGTAGTTGCCAAAGAAGAACGTCTTATTCCTCTTGATGGGACCACCCAAAGTGCCGCCGAACTGGTTGCGGTTGAACGGTAGCGTACCCGACGCGGGATCGAAGAAGTTGCGCGCGTCCATGGCGCTGTTGCGGGCAAATTCATAGGCCGATCCGTGGTAACTGTTGGTCCCAGACCGTATGGCCGCGTTTACGACTGCTCCATTGCCACCGTATTCCGCGGTATAGGTGTTAGTCAGCACCTCGAATTCCGCGATCCCATCCACGCCCAGAGTTGTTCCGACCAGATTTGCCCCGGTTCCGTTTCCCCAGACGCCGGCGGTGTCGGTCCCGTCGATCAAGAACAGCTCGCCTTGAGGCCGGCCTCCAGCGACAGAGAATCTTTGCGGAGATCCGAACCCGAATGGCACCAGAGTCGCGGCGCCTTCGGTGTTCTCCTGCGGTACGGGCTGGACTCCCGGAGTCAACAGGGTCAATTGCACGAAGTTGCGGCCGTTCAGCGGGAGGTCGCGAACCTGATTCTCGCCCACCAGCCAACCCACTGTACTCGTGTTTGTGTCCACCGTTGGAACATCCGCCGCCACCTCTACGCTTTCCGACACCTGCCCCACCGTCAAAGCAAATTGAACGGTGGCTTCCTGCCCCACCGTCAAAACAATCGGCCCTTGAATGCTCGTCTTGAATCCCTCCCGTTGGGCCTCGACCCGGTAGGTGCCGATGGGAAGGCTGGCGACGGTATAGGCTCCATTCGCATTCGTCGCCGACTGGGTTGACGTCCCCGTCTCGGTATTCGTGACGATAATCTTGGTGTTGGAGAGCCGTGCGCCCTGACTGTCTGAAACCGTCCCCGTGATCGTGGCCGTGCTGGTTTGCGCTTGCAGCGCAGGTTCTTCGACTACGACCAGGCACATAGCCAGGAACAGGTTCACCACGAGAAAACCCAAGACTGCTTTTTGCATATCGTCCACCGTAACTTGGTAGTTGCAGAGCGGCGTGGCCCCACACCGTCCGACAAGTTCCCATCTCCGCCGAGTGATGTCAATGCGCTGCTCAATTAGTTGAGAGCGTGGAGCATTTCCATCTAGGCAGAACAGGTCAGGAAGTTGATACGCTCAATATATTGAGCGAGCAATTGACACTATGGCGGCAGCAGACGATGCTAGCGAGCAGTCGAACGATGTGGGGCCCGCGCTCGTGATCTGGCGCGGAACTCGAACGGCTTCAATCTTGATTCAAGCGCGGCTGCGTTCGCCGGCTTCGGGCCCATGCGGGATCATTCAGTACCAGACGGTGTACCTTGCTCTTAACGCAGACTCTGGCACATCCGGAAGTGGCAACTGCCTTTCGCCGCGGTGTCCATGCTGGGGCGGTGGAAAGGGGTAGTCCCATGAAATCGGAACGCTCCACCAACTCGCTCGAGCGCGCTCTCGCGATCATGGAATTCGTCGCGCACAAGTCGGGCGGCCTCACGAACGCCGAGATCAGTGAACACTTTGGCGTCGCCACCAGCACGACCTCCTACATCCTGAGCCGTCTTGAGCGCGAGGGATATCTGCGGCGGGATCCGGAGAATGGCCGCTATGAAATGGGCCTCAAGATTGTCGCGCTCAGCCACGGCGCGCTGCGCGATATGGGACTGCGCCGCATCGCCGAACCCATCCTGCACAGACTGTCCGCGGAAACGAGGGTCTCAGCTTTGATCGGAATTCTTGAACGAGGCCGCGTCATGATTGTGGATAAGGTTGAAAAGCCAGACCTGGCCAAGATCGATATGGATATAGGTGTCCGGTACCCGGCACACTCGACCGCTTTGGGCAAAGTGCTGTTGTCGCATCTTCCCGAAAGTCAGCTCTTGAGCATGTTCGATCACTACAGGCTGGCAAAAACGTCTCCCAACACGATCGACTCGAAAAGCCGGATCCTCGCGGAATTGGAGTTGACCCGCAAGCAGGGATACGCAACCAGCGATGGCGAGCTTTTCCTGGGCATCCGCGCGGTCGCGGCACCGATTTTCGACGCGATGGGCGGAGTTCCCGCCTCTGTGAGCGTCACTGGCGTCACCGTTTCTCTCGAAGACACCCACATCATCAACAGTGTGAAAGTGGCAGCGCGGGAAATTTCTCGTCGTTTCGGTGCTGCCGAGCACACGTGAGCAACCCGGCACCTGAACTCCAATTGTTCGTCGTCCTAAATTCTTAAGGAGATCTGCATGACCCACCGGTTCCTTTGCGTCTTCTCATTCTTATTCTGCTTGATAACAGCGTCCTCGGCGGCGCAAGCCCTCGGCCAGGAAGCTTGTGAAAAACTGAAACAGCTGCGGCTGCCAGATACGACCATCATCTCCGCGGAGAGCGTTCCGGCTGGTCCCTTTGCTTTACCTCCCGGCCAGTCTCCGATGAAATCGGTTGATATGCCGGCCTTTTGCCGGGTGCGCGGCGAGATCCGGCCCACGACCGATTCGCAAATCAAGTTCGAAGTCTGGATGCCCGCCGCCGGATGGAATGGAAAGTTTGAACAGTTAGGAAATGGTGGCCTGGCGGGAACGATCAACCTGTTTGCGCTCACTGGGCCCCTGAAGAAAGGTTTCGCCGCGGCCGCCACCGATGATGGACACCAGGGCGCGCCTACAGACGCTTCTTGGGCCATTGGGCACCCCGAAAAAGTGAAAGACTTTGGATATCGCGCCGTCCACGAAACGAACGTTAAAGCAAAGAGGATCATCGCGGCGTTCTACCAGAAGCCGCCGCGCTATTCATACTTTAGCGGCTGCTCCGAAGGCGGCCGCGAAGCGCTCATGGAGGCCCAGCGTTTCCCCGAAGACTTCAATGGCATTCTGGCGGGAGCAACCGCACATTATTGGACGCAGTTAATGGCCGCCTTTGCCTGGAATGCGCAGGCCCTGGGCGCGCCTGCCAGTTTTATCCCGGAACCGAAAAGGCGTGCTATTCAGGACGCTGCGGTGGCTGTATGCGGCAAGCAAGACGGCGTCGCTGACAAGTTCATCAAAGATCCGCAGCATTGCAATTTCGATCCATCCGCCTTGCTCTGTAAAGGGCCGGATTCCGACAACTGTCTGAGTGCTCCCCAGGTGGAAGCTTTAAAGAAGATTTACGCCGGGCCGCGAAATCCGCGCACCGGACAGCCGATCTCGCCGGGGTACGAACCTGGGGCAGAAGCTGAGCCGGGAATACCTGGAATCTCCTTCGCCAGCTATGTTTTTGGTGCTGGCCCCGGAATGAGCCTGGATTCCATGTTCTCGACTGCATTCTACGCGGGCTTCGTTTTCGAAAATCCAAAATGGAAGTTCACCGACCTGAACTTCGATAAGGACATCGCGACGGCTGAAGAAAAGGTCGGCGCGGCTTTAAACGCCGCCGATCCGGACCTCGCGCCTTTTCAATCCCATGGCGGGAAGATGATTCACTATCACGGTTGGAACGATGGCTCGCCGTCTCCGCTCCACTCCGTCAACTACTACGACCATGTGGCAGAAAAGATGGGAGGATTTCGCAAGACTCAGCAGTTTTACAGACTCTACATGGCGCCCGGTATGATGCATTGCGGCGCTGGAGAAGGGCCGAACATTTTTGGAAATCCGCTGGATTTCTCCCCTGCAAGCGATCCTGACCACAACATTTTTCTGGCTCTGCAGCGGTGGGTGGAAGAAGGCGTCTCCCCGGACAAGATCATAGCCACGAAATATCACGAAGACGATCCCACCAAGGGTGTGGAAATGACGCGTCCACTTTGTCCGTATCCACAACAAGCGAAGTGGACCGGCAAGGGCGCAAGTTCGGATGCGGGAAACTGGGTATGCCGCGCTCCAGCGGGTGAACCTGTCCGGTAGATGGAACGCGACTTCGCCGATGCTTCGATGGTTTGCCCGGGCTGTGTGCCCGCGCCAGATAAGAACCCGAGTACTGTCGGGACCATTCGCTCGATGCAGTTTACGACGGCGATGTGGCCGCAGCCGTCATAAACCGCCAGCACCGACTGCGGCGCGGCGCGATGCATGGCTTCGGCAAGAGCGAGCGGGGTCATTGCGTCCTGCTTTCCCCAGGCAATTAAAATCGGCATTTTCAATTCCGAGAATCTATCGTCCAGCGTATCGGCTCCAGCCGTTATCGACTCTAAAGCGCGTCGTACAACCCACCCATTCTCCTTCGACCTTCGAATAAAGGCCCTAGCCAGGAATTCGGGCACCTTTGGTGGATGGGGCGTTACCAACGCCATCAACTGATTTACCTCTTCCGGTGTCTGCGGCGTGAAGAGAGCAGAATCGAAACTTAATTTGAACGCCATTCCGGCGCTGTCAAACAGCATGAGTCGGGTCACGCGCTGCGGCTGGTCTAGCGCGACCGCGGCCGCGATCCATCCGCCCATCGACACACCTCCCAGTGCAACGGTGTCCAGTTGTTGGGCGTCCAAAAACGATTCGACGAACTTCGCCTCTTCGGGAATCGAATAGGCGCGGTTGGCAGGTTTTGCTGACTGTCCATAGCCCAGCAGATCTAAGGCGTAAACGTGATAACCGGCGCGCACGAGGTAAGGTGCAAGTTTGCCCCAATCATTTTGCGCCCGCGACCCCAGTCCGTGGATAAGAACCACGGGTTTTCCCGCGCCGCCTTCAATGTAGTGAACGTTGAACCCATCGATCAGCATCGAGTGGCTATGAATTCCGGCGCGCAACAGTTGATACCGCGCGAGTGTTTCGAGGGCCCATAACGGTTCCAGCCAAAATGTAAGCCCGGAGGCAAAGACAAGGACTACCAGAGCGATCACCAACCGAACCATGATTCGGATTGCGGGATTGAATCTGCCGCCAAAGCTATCGTTCATCGGCGTCATGATGCATGACGCAAATACAAAAGGCAAGCGCGAGCACATTTGTTAACGATGAGTGCGGCGCGACCTGGTCATCGCCCGCTCGACGGTTAGAAGAGGGAAGGAATAGGGAGGACATCAACCGGATGCGTGGGTCGGGGAATTGGCGCCCTGAGCCCAAGGATTGCTGCAAGCTTTGCACAGCCCTCTGAATTTGCAACTGCGCGTAATCAAGAGCTCGGGCTCGGAGGCGCAAAATTGCAGCTTCTGATAGCTTAAGCTGCATCAAAGTGAGAGCAATCGTAAGCGCGTTTTCCAAAATCGGTAGAACGATAGCTCGCGGTCATCGTCAATGGGAGTTTGGTTTGTATACATAGTTATGACCTTCCTACCCCGCCTCATTATGCTGCCTCGCAACTGCAAGCTTAACCGGTATTCAACGACCAGACGCGCGAGCCGCTCCCTGGGGACAATTCAAGCGTCCCTCGCATTGCTGGTGCTGTTGTCGGTGGTGCATCCGGCCTTCGCGGCGAATCCTGACCTGGAGACTGTGCTGACGGGTTCGCGCCAGCGGATTGAAAAACTGGACTACCGCATAACCGGACGACTCACACGAGTGGAAGGTAATGGCAAGCGCACGAGCTACAAGTTTGTCGCCAAGGCTCACTGGTTTCCCGATGGCCTCCGTCTGCTATGCGAAATCTCAGGGCCTGGCTCAGAGAAGACGAGCCTTCTTCTGCATATGAACGCGAATGGGCACGTGACGATTGAGGCAGCACTTCCCGGCGAGAAAGCGGCCACCGTATTGCCATTCGAACGTTGGAACGACCCACTGGTGGGAACGGACTTCTCCTATGAAGACATGGTCGAGAGCCAGTTTTTCTGGAAGCACCAGGAACTGCTGGCGCCGGAGAAATACGGGGTGCGGGATTGCTTTGTTCTCAAGAGCATGCCCAGCTCTGAAGAACGGAGTCACTATGATTCGGTAACCTCCTGGATTGACCGCAGCATTCTATTCCCTGTGCATGTGGTGAAGACGGCGCGCGGGACGGGACAGCAGAAGGAATTCATTTACTATGGCCTGCGGCAGGTCGGCGGCGATTGGTCCGCTTCGCAAGTGGAGGCAAAGCGGGAGGGCAAAACCGGTTCCTCGATCCTGGCAATCGAATGGGGCTCGGGAAAGGCACATCTTGGCCGCAAGGACTTTGAGATCAGCCAGTCCGGCGCTCCGGGAGCGAAAGTGAAATAAATGGGATCGGCTAGTCAGGCTGCTGCCAGGACGGGTCCTGTCACTCGAGCATCCGGCGGGTTCGCCGTCATGGCATAAGCTCCTGTTCAGGTGTTGAGGTGGCCCCATATAAGCCAAAGGGCCACCAGTTCCAGTCGCCAGCGAGTTGCAGGAGTGCCGGCCCGACCACCATCCGCACAACGGTAGCGTCAATGAAGACCGCCGCGGCGAGCGTAAAGCCGAGCATCTGAACGACCAGAAAGCTCCCCATGGTGAATGCCGTGAAGACGGCAATCATGATTGCTGCGGCACTCGTGATAAGGCCGGCCGTACGCGCCAGACCCTCGATTACCGCCGATCTCTCGGATAGACCGCGGCGCCGTTCTTCCAGGACCCGGGCGACAAGGAAGACCTCATAGTCCATGCTCAGTCCGAAGACGATAGCAAACGAGAGAATCGGAACAATCGGGTAGACGCTGCCGGTCGGTCCTTCGAGCCCAAAGAGTTTGCTTCCGTGGCCTTCCTGAAAAACGATAACTAAGGCACCGAATGAAGCCCCAACCGAGAGCAGATTGAGCAGGATTGCTTTGACCGCCGCAAATAAAGAACGTAGTCCGATCATGAGCGCCAGCAAGCTGCCCAATACCACGCCCACGATCACCCGGGGTAACTGCTGCTTTACTACCAGGTCGTAATCTGCGTCTTGCGCGGGAACGCCGCCCACGCGCAGCGCAGCGCCGGGGACACCCGTGATCGCCGCGACATCAGAGGAACGCACCTCGCGTACCCATCGTATCTGCTCGTTGGGCGTGAGAGCTGCGGTAGGCAGCAACTCGATCAAGGTAGCCCGCCCATCACTGCGAAGGAAACTCTTGCGGAACGCTTCCGGCACATCGTTAACAGCATCTGCAGAGTCAGACATCCCCGTGAGGGTCGGAAGAGACAAGACCTCTTGCGCTCTGGGGTCATTCTGGAAACTCTTCGTCAAGCGAGTAACGGCAAGCCAGCCCGCCGGTGAAAGCGGGGGAGACTGCGGCGGCAACTCCAAAACCACCCGGAGGGATTCCACGATCCCTGACCTTCCCATGCGCTGAAGCGTATGGAGTGCTCGCACCGACTCGGCTGCGGCCGGAAGCGAGTCGCGGTCGGGAATCCCGGGAGCGATTTTCCGTGCCTGGTATGCGAGGATCAGCAGCGGAATTCCGGCGACAAGCAGAGCGGTCCAAGGCCTGGTAGTTATGATGTTGCCCCACCTCACCCACCGCTCGCTGGCTGCGCACAGGCTGGCTCGCGTATCCAATTTTTTGGTTCGAAGGCGCACCCTCGCGTCGTCGATGCGATGACCCAGCAGACCAAGCACCCAAGGCAGAATGAACCTGCACAACATGATGCTCAAAACGGTTACCAGCAGGCCCGCGATTCCGATGGAACGCAGTTCGCTGATGGGAACAGTCAGAAGTGCTGAAAATCCGATGGCCACGGTTGTAGCCGAGATTAGCAGCGTTCGCCCCGCTTGGCCCGCAGCAATATCGGCAGCATGACCGGGATCATATCCCTCGGCCAGTGCTTCCCGGAACCGGCTCACCATAAGCAGTGCATAATCAATGCCTAAGCCAAGACCAAGCATCGTTGCCAGATTCTGCACCAGAATCGAGAGATGCAGATAATGTGAGAGTAGCGCGGCCGCACCCAGGGCCATCGAGATTGAGAGGATTCCGACCCCCAGCGGCAGTAGCGCAGCCACTACACTGCCGAAGGCGAGCACCAGCAGCACGAGAGTGACCGGCATCGCCCGCTTCTCGGCATGGGTGACGTCATCCGCACTGACCTTGCGAAGATCGAAGGTAAGTGGCGTTTCGCCCGTGATCTCAAGTTTGATATTGGGATATTGCGATTTAAGCTGACCCACCATCGAGTCTGCTTTTTCTCTCAGTTTGGGAACCAGCGCCTCGACGTTGTCATTACTATCATGCGGGTCTAACCCGACGATGATCAACGCCCCGCCATTGTCCCCGGTGAATGATGGATCCGGCCAATCCAGACTTGAGACGGCACCCGACACCCCTGGCATACTGCGCAACGAACTGGTTAAGAAGCCCAATACATCCGCGCCTTTTGCTGAATCGATATCGGGAACACCGCTGATCACCAAAACCAGACGGTGGGCGTACGGAGACTGGAACCGCTGCGCCAGTTCAAGATCGACTTTTTCGGATTCTCCGCCCTTGATGTGAACAGCCGTCTCCAGACGACGTTCAACTTTGTAGGAAAAAGGCAGCAGCGCAAGCGCCATCACAAACCCCAACATCGCCAACCAGAATCGGCGGCGAGGCTCATCATGGCCAATCTTCAAGCTCGGCATTACCATGGGAGATCCACGTCGTTTGTTAATGCTTCTCAGACCAATGCAACGGTTTCGGTCATCGGCCCATCCATGATATACGGTCAAACTGCACGTTCATTGGAGTTCGGCTTTGGCCGATGCGGGGAACTGCCCGCTAAGCCCTTATCAATCGAGGGTGGGGGTGACGATTGTGGCCCCGGTCGGCAGGAAAACCCGTGGATCATGGCACCCGCTGGTCCCGATGAACTTTCGTGGGGAGCCATTACTGGAAAAATAGAAAACTTTCGGCGAGCTACAATGACTCTGTGCGAAAAATCGGTTTTGTCGTTGTGGCTGTCGCAGTTCTATCGTCCGTTTTATTTCTCTTGGCACGATCAACCCCTCCGTTTGTGGAGTTGACTTCTTCTCTTTCAACACTAGGCCAGGCCACGCCCTTAGTCGTCCACGTACGCGATCCCCATGGAGTTCGTGGGATCGCGGCCTTTGTCGAGCAAAATGGCATCCGATATCGGGTTTGGGAAACCGCGCGACCTTCGCCACAAGCCGATAGCACATGGAACCTTACGGTGGGCGTCAATACCACGCCCGAACTCAAAGATGGCCGCGCCAAACTGATCCTGGACGTCACTTCGGGTGGCTTGCTTCGGAAGACGGCTCATCTGGAACGCGAGGTGACAGTCGTAACGCGACCACCTGTACTCAGCGTCGATCCCGATCAGCACTACTTATATCTCGGCATGGCGGATCTGGCGACCTTCAACGTTTCCGGTACGTGGACGGACGCCGGTATTCGTGTTGGCGATCAGACATTTCGGTCTTGGCCCATGCCCGGCGGCAAACCGGGATTGTTTTCCCTCTTCGCTTTTGCCTGGAATATGCCGCCTGCGACAGCCCCGCTGGTCTACGCCTCCAACGGTGCCGGGAACGAAGTGACCGGCCCGCTCGTATTCCAGTTCCCGAAGAAGGAACAACCGAAGTACACCGTGCATAACTTACAAGTGAGCGACCAGTTCCTCCAGAAAGTAGTCAATGAGCTGGACCCCAATGGCTCAGGAGATTTCGTGTCGCGTTTTGTGAAGATCAATAGCGAAATGCGGCGCGCCAACAATAAGGTGCTTTCGGATCTGCGCTTCAAGACCGCTGACCGATTCTTATGGTCGCAGCCTTTCGCCAGGCAGTCTCATTCCCAGGCGGAAGCGACCTTTGCCGACACGCGAAATTATATCTACAGGGGAAACAAGATCGATCAGCAAGTACACCTTGGATATGATCTCGCGGCCACGCCACATGTTGGCGTTGAGGCGTCGAATGATGGACGGGTTGTGTACGCAGCTCCGCTTGGCATCTATGGCTATTGCATCGTGGTGGACCACGGTTATGGCTTGCAGACCATCTATGGCCACCTTAGCCAGATCAGTGTTCACGTGGGCGACGTCGTAAAACGAGGCCAGGTCATGGGCATGAGCGGCCAAACAGGAATGGCCGGTGGCGACCATATCCACTTTGCGATGCAGCTCGACGGCGTCCAGATTGATCCGAAGGAATGGTGGGACGGCCACTGGATTCAGGATCACATTGCGAGACGCATAGACTTGCCCGGTTTCAGGAATTAAACGACCTTCGCAAATCTCTTCCAAACGGACTTCGTATGGGGAATGGCTGCGAAGCAGTGATGTTTCCTGAATGACTTTTGGCGGATGGAATTTCGGGACCCAAGGCACTTTGAACAGCATCGATAGTCTCCATGAGAGTACCTTGCGAGCAAGCTGTACTTCGTTCAGGCGGTAACGAAGGCCCGTGCGGAGAGAAAGCAAAGCCATGGATCTTGGCCGCAACCATTCTTGGTTCGAGCATGGCATTCATCGATGGCACGGTCGTCAATGTGGCCCTGCCCGCGATACAGGCCTCTTTCCATGCAACCGTGGTGGATGTGCAATGGGTGGTCGAGTCCTACGGCCTGTTCCTGGGTGCGTTGATTCTCGTTGGTGGATCCCTCGGCGATCTCTTTGGCCGCCGCATGATCTTCGTCGCAGGGGTGTTAGTCTTCGCCGGCGCATCCGCGGCTTGCGGATTCGCTTCGAACATCCATCCATTGATCGCGGCGAGAAGTGTTCAAGGCGTTGGGGCCGCGCTCATGGTCCCCGGAAGCCTTGCGATTATCAGTACATCTTTCGACGAAAAGAGTCGCGGCCAGGCGATCGGTACCTGGTCGGGCTTTACAGCGATCACCACTGCGGTCGGGCCCGTTCTTGGCGGTTGGCTCGTTGAGCACGCTTCCTGGCGCTGGGCGTTCTTCATCAATCTCCCGATTGCCGCGTCCGTGATCGTGATTTCCCTTTTGCAAATTCCGGAAAGCCGCCGCCTTGCTCTTGGGCGTATCGATTGGATTGGAGCGCTTCTTGCCATTCTCGGTCTCGGCGGATTGGTGTACGGCCTCCTCGAGTCAGCGGACTTGGGCTGGGTGAATCGCATGGTTCTCGGAAGTTTGATACTTGGTTTCGGCGGTCTTGTTGCATTCGTTTTCGTCGAAGCTAGAGTTGCGTCTCCCATGGTCCCGCTCATCCTGTTCCGATCCCGGACATTTACTGGCGCGAACCTGCTTACACTGCTTTTGTACGCAGCCATCGGAATTTTCTTTTTCCTGTTTCCGTTGAACCTGATCCAGGTTCAGGGGTATACCCCCACCGCAGCCGGAAGTGCGATTCTTCCCCTGATTGGGCTGATGTTTGTTCTGTCGCGCTGGGCTGGGCGTCTCGTCGACCGCTACGGGGCAAGAGGCCCACTGATCATCGGCCCTCTCATTGCCGCGGCTGGATTTGGTCTGTTCGCCGTGCCATCGATTGGGGGCAGTTATTGGAAGGCGTTCTTCCCAGCGATTCTGATCCTGGGATCGGGGATGACCGTTACCGTGGCTCCTCTCACGACGGTCGTTATGAATTCCGTCAAGGAAGACCGCGTCGGCGCGGCCTCCGGAATCAACAATGCAGTAGCGCGGGTAGCGGGAGTGCTCGCAATCGCAGTGCTGGGGATCGTAATGGTGAAGGCGTTCAGTTTCCGGCTGGATCGAAGCCTGGCTGGCCTCTCCCTTTCACCCTCTATTTCGCACGAGGTGCAGGCGAGTGAGATCAAACTCGCGGGCTTGCAACTGCCCGCTGGGCTTGATCCGGCCGCGGACACCGCGATCAAGAAGTTCGTGAGCGAAGCGTTCGTATATGGATTCCGAATCGTCATGTCGATTTGCGCAAGCCTGTCTCTGGCAAGCGCGGCTGTTGCATTGCTCATGATTCCTCATAATCATGATCCTCGCGCTTAGTTAAGCACTTATTCATACCGGTGCCTGCCGGCCTCTAGCGATTTCTCGCGACACGTGCTCCTCTTATTGAAACAAAGCCAAGGCGCCGTTTGTTTACAATGGTTCTTAGATAGCACACAAGGAGAAGCTCGTCGCCGCGAATCCGTCCCACGAGTTCGGGCTCTCCATCAGAGTTGGCTTCAGCAAATGCACATGGCTATGGCGCAAAAGGCGGTAGGGATCAAACTATCCGATTACGTTGTTCAGAGCCTCGCGAATTGGGGCGTGCGCCACATCTTTCTGGTGTCAGGTGGCGGCGCGATGCATCTGAATGACAGTATTGGCCAGGAACGACGGATCGCTTACATCTGCCACCATCACGAGCAAGCGGCGGCCATGGCGGCGGAGGGATATGCCCGCATCGCACAAGCCCCGGGTGTCGTGAATGTGACCACAGGCCCAGGCGGCATTAACTCGCTGAATGGCGTGTTTGGCGCGTGGACCGATTCGATTCCCATGCTCGTGATTTCCGGCCAGGTGAAACGCGAAACCTGCATGGCCACGGCGGGAACGCGCGGGCTGCGGCAGTTAGGCGATCAGGAAGCCGACATCATCTCTATGGTCAAAGGGATCACAAAGTATGCCGCGCTGGTGGATGATCCAGCTTTGATTCGATATCACCTCGAGCGGGCGTGGTATCTGGCGCAGTCGGGACGGCCCGGCCCTTGCTGGCTCGATATCCCAATCGACGTGCAGGCGGCAATGATCGACGGGACAAAGCTGCTTGCCTACGACCCCCAAGTAGACGCGCTGCCCGTCGACACGGTACAGCTTCGGCAGCAGTGCCGGATAGTGGCAGAGCGCGTTGCCCGGGCGAAGCGTCCGGTCATTTTGGCCGGTACGGGCGTCAGACTGGCGGGCGCACTCGCCGAATTCGAGAAGGTCATACGTAAGTTGCGGATTCCCGTCACCACCGCTTGGACACATGACCTGATCGCCAGTGACGATGAACTGTTCTGTGGTCGTCCGGGCACAATTGGTGATCGCGCCGGCAACTTTACTGTACAAAATGCCGACCTGGTGCTGGTGCTTGGGTCGCGGTTGAATATCCGTCAAGTGAGCTACAACTGGAATGCATTCGCGCCGAAGGCCTTCAAGATTCAGGTCGATGTTGACGCCGCAGAACTCGGCAAGCCGATGGTCAGGCCTGACCTGGGCATCGCATCAGACTTGAAGATCTTTCTTACGGAACTGCTGGAAGAGTTAAATGGCGCGCCGGCTTCGCCAGATCACCCGGTGTGGCTGGGGTGGTGTCGCGAACGGGTTGCCCGCTACCCCGTGGTGCAGGATCGACAGCGGCAACCGGGGCCCCCGCTGAATCCATATCACTTCATGGAGGAACTGTCGGGGATGCTGGCCGATGACGACGCGGTGCTTTGCGGCAACGCCAGCGCATGCATCTTGCCGTTCCAGGTCCTGAAAATCAGGAAAGGTCAGCGACTGATCTCTAATTCTGGTTCGGCCTCAATGGGATACGACTTGCCTGCAGCCATTGGCGCGGCGGTTGCACGCGGAGGTCGGCGGGTGATCTGCCTGGCGGGCGATGGCAGCCTGCAAATGAACATTCAGGAGTTGCAGACGGTTGTTCACCACCAGCTCCCGGTCAAGATTATCGTTTTGAACAATGCCGGATATCTATCCATCCGAAGCACGCAAAAGAACTTCTTCGGCCGGATGACGGCCGAAAGCCCCACAAGCGGCGTCTCCTTTCCCGACTTTGTGAAGGTCGCTTCAGCTTATGGAATTCCCGCTGTGCGGGTGGACCGCGTCGGTGAGCTGTCACGTGTGCGCGAAGCGCTCGGGCAGCCGGGGCCGGCGCTCATTGAGATCGTTCTTGATCCGGACCAGGAGTTTGAGCCTCGCTCGCGCGCCAAGCAGTTGCCGGATGGGAGAATAGTTTCGCCGCCGCTGGAAGACATGTATCCCTTTCTGGGGGCGGAGGAACTCGCGGCCAACACCATCGATGTCGAGCAATCCGACTCCAACGGGATCGGGAAAAAACTGCCTCAGTAGGAATGCCGGGAGGGGAAGGATTCGTAGCCGGTAATACGTCCGTCTCTGGAGACGGCCGGACCTCTCGGTGGTGCACGGTCTGGGAATGCTTGCACTGATCCCCCACGTGAGTGCCATTCCCCCACTCTGCAACAGAAGGTAATCTCTGATTGAATAGTCTTCGGGGGAGGGCTGTTCGACTAGCGTCCCACGACTCGTAAGAGTTTTGGGGCGTTTTTTTTGCCCTTGTTCGTGCAAAACGGGATTTTGCGATCGTTACGATCAGGACGCCCGTGAATCCGATGTGCGGCGATCAGGGCCTCTACTTCAGCAATCCTTCTCGTTTTCTCCCGGAGGGATCAACGACTCCGCCAGAAAAGACCACGCTCGTGATCGCGGTTTGTCGAGGTTGTACCTGTAAATACGACGTGACAGGCGAATCGACAATTTCCACGGAGAGTAGCGCTTGCGTTTTGGAGAACTCCTGGATCAGTAAGCAAAGCCGTCCGGCTGGCTCACCGCGCCAACCCGGACGTAGTGATCGATGAACTCGTGCCCTGCGGCGAGCGCCTTGCGGTTCACATCCATCATTGCTACCTTCTTGATCTTGGACTGCAGAACGCCTTCCGCGGTTGCGGACAGCAAACACTCCGTCTCTTCGAGCAGCGCACCCATCATGACGATATTCGTGGCCTTCGTTGAGCCCAGCTTGTCTGCCATGGCGGAGGCGGGAATGCAGATCACACGCGCCTGCGGAAGCGGGAAATCCTGCGGCAAGTGATCGTTGTTGTAGAGAATAAGTCCCCCCGAAGCAACTTGCGGAGCGAACTTGCGGAGCGAGAGTTCATTCATCGCGACCAGCACATCCGGATGCGAGACCAGCGGCGAGCCAATCCGCTTCTTCGACAGGCATACGTGGCAGTGGGCGCTCCCAGAGCGCATCTCCGGGCCATAAGACGGAAGCCAACTCACCTCAAGCCCTTCGCGCATTCCCATCTCGGTCAGCAACTGGCCAAGCAGTAAAACACCCTGTCCGCCGAAGCCCGCAATCTTGATTTCGAACTCCTTGAAGTGATGCTCGTGGTGGGGGAGCGAGGTTTCCAGGCCAGGGTCCTTAGCCGTAATCTCAAGAACATCCGGTATCGAACGCTGCGGAATCACGGTGTTCTCGACGGGTTCATGCACTTTGTCTTTGAATACATTCAGCGGGAAGTTCGGAATCATTTTCTCGGCAACCCACTTGCGCGCTTCGACCGGATCTTTCGACCAGATTGTTGGGCAGGGTGAGAGAATCTCGACAAACGAGAAGCCGATGCCATCGCGCTGGATTTCCAGCGCTTTGTGCACCGCCTTCCGCGCCTTCATGATGTTCTTCGCGTCGCAGAGCGCGACCCGCTCCACATAGACGGGAGCTTCGAGGGTCGCAATCAACTCGGCCATGTGCAGCGGGAAGCCTTCATTGCCCGGACGTCGCCCAAAAGGAGACGTCGTGCTCTTCTGGCCGACCAGCGTGGTGGGAGCCATCTGGCCGCCCGTCATGCCGTAGATCGCGTTGTTGACGAAGAAGACGGTGATCTTCTCGCCGCGGTTGGCGGCGTGAATGATTTCGGCGGTACCGATGGCGGCGAGATCGCCGTCTCCCTGATAGGAGATAACGATTTTATCGGGGCACGTGCGCTTGATGCCGGTCGCTCCCGCCGGAGCGCGGCCGTGCGCAAGTTGTACGTTGCCGACATCGAAGTAGTAATAGGCGAAGACGGAGCAGCCGACGGGGCTCACGAAGATGGTTTTGTCCTGCAGTCCGAGTTCCTCGAGCGCTTCGGCGATCAGCTTGTGCGCGACACCGTGACCGCAACCGGGACAGTAGTGCGTCTGCTGCTGCAGATCGCCCTTGCGCTCGTAGCCGTCGTAAAACAGCGGCGATTTGGAGTGGAGCACCTCATAGCCCGCAGCCAGGATTTCGGAAGCTTTCGCGTCGAGTTTCGTATCGCTTGCCATATTCGTCCTCTCCCTGTTCAATCCGGCTACACCAGCGCCATCACGCGCTGCATCACTTGCGAATGCACTTCTTCGACCGACGGGACGTTGCCGCCCGCGCGCCCGTAGAAATCCACTGGGATCTTGCCGCCCATCGTCAGTTGCACATCCTCGAGCATCTGGCCGTTGCTGAGTTCGACGACCAGAATTTTGCTGACATTCTTGGCGGCGTCGCGCAAGGCTTGTTTCGGGAATGGCCAGAGCGTGATGGGGCGGAACAGACCCGCCTTCAAACCTTCCCGGCGGGCCATCTCGACAGCCGATCGCAACACGCGCGAGGTGATGCCATAGCCGACCAGCAGAATCTCGGCGTCATCGGTTTCAAAGTTTTCGTGGAGGCATTCGACCTGTGAAGCGCGAATATACTTCGCTTCCAGCTTGCGCACATGCGCTTCCAGATCGTCAGGCTCAAGGAAAATCGAGCTGACGACGTTCTTGCGCGTCTCATGGGTGCCCTGTACGGCCCATGGTTTCTCGGGAATGTTGACTTCGCGTTCTTCGAGCTCAAGCGGTTCCATCATCTGGCCGATAAAACCATCAGCCAGGATGATGGCCGGATTTCGATAACGGTCGGCCAGTTCGAAGGCAAGAACCGTGAG
>JBEKOW010000035.1:0-23418 GCA_049521375.1 Terriglobales bacterium | reverse complement strand
CCACGGCTCTTGACGAGATCGAGGATCGGCTGGTTGGCATCCCAGACGCGTTTGCCTTCGTATTCCGGGAGGCCGTTGCGCAGAATGCCTTTCTCGTCGACATTGCTGGTGGCGTCGAGTCCGTATTTGACGCCGGTCATGAAATCCTCGGCGCCGTGGGAGGGCGCGGTGTGGACTACGCCCGTGCCGGTATCCATGGTGACGTAATCGGCGAGTACGCCTAGCACTTTGCGATCCAGGAACGGGTGCTGAAAGTTGAGGCGCTCGAGTTTGCGGCCGGGGAAATGGGCAAGGGGCCTTGGATCGCTCAAGCCGCACTTTGCGGCGGCATCGTTCGCGAGCTTTGAGGCGACGATGTAGACTTCGGCGCCCGATTCGAGCGCTACATATTCTTCATCGGGATGGAAGGCGACTGCCATGGAGGCGGGCAGAGTCCATGGAGTCGTCGTCCAGATGATGGTGTTGAGTTTTTTACCTGCGAGCGCGGGATCGATTTTGGCCGGGTCAGGAGAGCATACTTTACCCAGACCGTCGGGCTGGTGTGGTCTTCGTATTCGACTTCGGCTTCGGCTAAAGCGGTCTCGTCGTGCATGCACCAGTAGACGGCGCGAAGTCCCTTGTAGACGAAGTCGTGTTCGTAAAAAGAGAAAAACGTTTCGAGGACGACTGACTCGTAATGTGGAGTCATGGTGGCGTAAGGATCGTCGAAGCGTCCGAAGACGCCGATACGCTTGAACTGCTGGCGCTGCAGGTCGAGAAATTTCTGGGCATACTTGCGGCAAGCGGCGCGGACGGAAGTCGCGGGCATCTGGAGCTTTTTGCCGCCGAGTTCCTTGTCCACCTTGATTTCGATGGGCAGGCCGTGGCAATCCCAGCCGGGGACGTAGGGGGCATCGAAGCCAGACATGGTTTTGGACTTGACGATGAAATCCTTGAGGCATTTGTTCATCGCGGTACCCAGATGGATAGGGCCACTGGTGTAGGGCGGGCCGTCGTGGAGGATGTAGAGGGGCGAGCCCTTGCGCGCTTCGCGAATGCGGTCGTAGAGCTTCTGCTGCTCCCAGCGAGCCAGCATTTTGGGCTCGTTGACGGGCAGGTTCGCCTTCATGGAGAAGTCGGTTTTCGGCAAATTGAGGGTGGATTTCAGCTCCAGCGGCACAAGCGAGGTTCTCCCAAATGGTTGAATCTTTTCATTATAGGGAGCGCGGGAGGACACGTCTATTCGGCGCAGCCCGTTTGGGGTATGAACTTGAAAAGTACCTGTCTCGCCAAGGCAAAAAGCGTGTACAATTTTCTGCAGATTCATGCCCCTGCGGCATCTAACCCTGACAAAGAGGACAGTGTAACTTTTGGGGTGACTGTGCGGGCACAGTTTGGAAGCGACCGTTGAGGAGGGTGCGAGCATCTAAATCAACGTCTTCCAGATGAGCGAATTTGCCGGTTCGCGAATCTGAAGCTCTCGGGAAAATATGCCAGAACTTGAGACACCGCCGGAAAAGCCCGCCGTTGGCCCAGAGCCCGAACTGAACCTTCTTCTGCACAACGAGACTCTGGATGAGCCCATCTGGAAGTCATTGTTCCGCAACATCGACGAATTTTTCTTCCCGAAGAAACTGCCTCCCCTGGTGCTGACCTCGAAGCCGGTCCCGGTGCGGGACATCTGGGGCTTCTACAACTACAAGGGCAAAGGCGCGCTGGGCTCGACGATCGTTCACATGGTGGCGCTGGCGCTCATCATTATCGGGACAATTCTTGGCCAGCGGATGGTCAAAGAAATCGTAAAGCCGAAGGAGACGGTGGAACTGATCGCTCCGTCGGATATGCCGACGCTTGAACCTTCCAAGACGCAAGTGGGCGGCGGCGGCGGCGGTGGAGATCGCGACAAATTGCAGGCCTCGCAAGGCCGGTTGCCGAAACAATCGATGCAGCAGTTCACGCCTCCGGCGGTGGTCGTGAGAAACGAAGCGCCCAAGCTTCCGATGGAGCCAACGGTTGTAATTCCGCCGCAGGTGCACATTCAGCAGCCGAATATGCCGAACCTGGGCGATCCGTTGTCGCACATGCCTGCGTCGCTTCCGTCGAATGGAACCGGGTATGGCGGAGGCATTGGCGAAGGAAACGGTGGCGGAGTCGGTCCCGGCAGCGGGCCGGGATTTGGTCCGGGCCATGGCGGCGGCACGGGCGGCGGAGCGTTCCGCGTGGGCGGCGGCGTTTCCGCGCCGAAGGTTGTGTTCTCGCCTGATCCTGAATATTCGGAAGAGGCGCGCAAGGCAAAGTACCAGGGAACTTGCGTGCTGTGGCTGGTGGTTGGTCCGGACGGCAAGCCTCGCGACATCAAGGTGCAGCGCACCCTAGGTTTAGGGTTGGACGAGAAGGCGATCGAAGCTGTGAAGACCTGGCGCTTCGAGCCCGCGCTCAAAGATGGCAAGCCAGTTGCGGTGCAGATCAACGTGGAAGTCAGCTTCCGGCTCTACTGATCTAAGTGGTGAGTGGGTACGTTTGTTGATCCCGGGAAATGCCTATGGATCATCGGGAAATAAGGACGGCCGCGCAGGCGGCCTTTACTTTCTTAACGAGAGATATACCACTTCCGCGGGTACCCTGCCTTAGGCGCGTTCTGCCGCTCCGCTTTCCCCGATTTGCCTCGCACAAAACCGCCGCGCTCCCGCAGAAACCACGTCTCCGCGGCGGACAGTGATAGCTTCTTCATCCCGCTCTTGGAGCAGTTGCTCGGTTTCCAACCGATGATGGAGTTGTCCATCGCAGATCATGATCCCGCAGTTTTTCGTGACGGTGGCGTTCGTAACGGCGGCGTTGTGACGGCACACTCGCGACGGCGCTATCGTCAGCATCCTAGTCGTGGCGTCTTCATCCTGGCTTCTTCATTCTGGCTTCTTCGTCGTGGCATCTGGGACGACGGCTCTTTCATCTGAGTGCGCAGCCTTGCTTCTGGCCGAAAGGCTTGATAATTTTAGTAACCTTGTAATGCTGTTACTGGGAGCGCGTGCACGGCGGGGCAGGCAATCCAAAGAGTCATTCTGAGACGTACCTGTGATGAAGACGAACAATCCGGTGCCGAGCACGGAGAGTAACGCGATGACGTCGGACTTGTCGCTGGTGGCGGCAATCCGGTCGGGGGACCAGGGGGCGATGGCGGTGCTGTACGATCGCTACTCGTCGATCGTGTACGCGGTGGCATTGCGGGTATTGCAGGATACAGGAACGGCCGAGGATGTTCTGCAGGATATCTTCATGCAGTTATGGCGCAATCCCGGAGCGTTCGATGCGAGCCGCGGCAACATGCCCGCATGGCTGGCGGTGATTGCGCGGCACCGGGCGATTGACTCGCTGCGCCGGCGGCGTCCGGAAAACAACATTGAGAATATTATCGTTTCGGTGGAACCGGACATGGCATCGGACGCCGATCGCTCGCGAGCGATGAGCAAGGTGCGCGAGGCGATGGGAGAGATGGCGGCTCCACAGCGTTCGGCTTTGGAAATGGCGTATTTTGAAGGCTTGACCCATGCCGAGATCGCCGATAAGACGGGCGAGCCTCTGGGAACGATCAAGACCCGGATTCGCAGCGGGCTGCTGTCACTGCGAAAGGTATTGGCGGCATGAGCGTACACGAACAATTCGCCGAGGACCTCGGGCTGTACGCGCTGGGCTCGCTGGAAGGCGAGGAGCGCGCGGCGCTGGAGACGCACCTGGAAGAGTGCGCCTCGTGCCGGCGCGAACTCGAAGTGCAGCGCGGCGATCTGGCGGTTCTGGCGCTGACGGCGTCGGGCCCACAGCCTCCGGTGCGCGCCCGGCAGCGGCTGATGTCGGCCATTGCACGGGAACCACGCTTGCCGGTTGCGGTGGCGAGTCCGGCGCCTGCGCGGCGTTCATGGTGGGGAACTTCAGGCTGGGTGGCCGCGGCCGCGATGGTCGTGCTGGCCATCGGACTGCTGCGCCAGAATTCGGTGCTGGAACGTGAACTCGCTTCGATCAAGGCTCAGTTCGGCGATCAGGCTGGGAAGTTGCAACAGGTGAATGAGATCGTCGCGACGCTGCTCGATCCGGAATCGAAGAAGGTGGAACTGGTGGCGGCAGGCGCAAAGCCACAACCTCGGGGCAAGGCAATCTACCAGCGGCGGAACCGCAATCTGATTTTCTTCGCCAGCAATCTGCCGCCGCTGCCCGCGGAAAAGATCTACGAGCTGTGGCTATTTCCGGCTAGCGGCGGGGCGCCGATTGCCGCGGGCTTGTTTAAACCTGACGCGCATGGCAGCGCCACGGTGGTGAATCCTCCACTGCCGGAAGGGGTCGAGGCCAAGAACTTTGCGGTGACTCTTGAGCCGGAGAGCGGGTCGCATGAGGCTCCACGGGGAACGGCTGTGATTGTTGGCGCGGGCGAGTAGATCGGGGTCGTCACAGGAAGGCTTGGGCGTTAATAAGACCAAGGACGACGGCGTCGTCGCCAAGGGCAGGGATCCTTCGACTCCGCCAAGGCCTCTCTTCGCGAGGCTCTGGCTTCGCTCAGGATGACCGTTGGTTGCAGACATCCGCCGAGACGCAGAGAACGCTCCGAGTTCTTATCCGTAGACCGGGATTAGGGTATGAACTGTCCGAATCTACGCCAGTAACTCTGCGCTCTCTGCGTCTCGGCGGTGAATGGCTAGCCTTCCATCGTCGAAATATCGCCGGCGTCGACTCCCATTTCTTTGGCCTTCAGGAAGCGCCGCAGAATTTTTCCGGAGCGCGTCTTGGGAAGTCCCGCGACAAATTCGATGGCCGAAGGCGTGGCGATCGGTCCCAGTTCGCGGCGGACATGCTCGGTCAAAGCAGCCGCGAGAGCCTCCGATGGGTCATGGCCGGCGCGACACTGTACGAAGCACTTAATGGTTTCGCCCTTCAGCGCGTCCGGAATTCCTATGGCTGCGGCTTCGGCTACCGCGGGATGCGAAACCAGAGCGCTTTCCACTTCCGCGGTTCCTATTCGATGTCCAGCAACGTTGAGCACGTCGTCGGCCCGGCCCAACACGGTGATGTAGCCGTCTTTATCTTTGAGGGCCACGTCTCCGGTGATGTAACAGCCGGGAATCACCTTCCAGTCGCGCTCGTAGCGCGAGGCATCTCCCCAAACTGTGCGGAGCATGTAGGGGAAGGGGCGTTTGAGGACGAGGCGTCCACCAACGCCCGGGGGAACCGGCTTGCCTTCGGTGTCGACCACATCGGCGTCGGATCCGGGGACTGAGACTCCACACTTCCCGGGACGCATCGCATAGGTTGGCGGAGTGCCGATCGAGGGGCCTCCGAGTTCGGTCTGCCACCAGTTGTCGACTACGTATCCCCATTTACCGTCTCCGGCGAGATAGGTCTGGGCCCAGCGCCAGGCTTCGGGGTTCAGCGGTTCGCCGGCGCAGGCGATCAGGCGGAGCGAAGTGAGATCGTGCTTTTGCGGATACTGCTCGCCGAAACGCATGAACATGCGGAGCGCGGTGGGAGCGGTGAACATCTTGGTGACGGCGTAGCGCTCCACGATCTCCCAGGCGATGCCGGGATTCGGGAAGTCGATGGCGCCCTCGCGAAACAACGTGGTGGCGCCGGCGCACAGCGGCCCGTAGACAATGTAGGAATGGCCGACGACCCATCCGATGTCGGATGTGCACCAAAATATGTCTTTATCTCCCACATCGTAGTAACTCTTCAAGTGATAGGTGATACCGACCATGTATCCGCCATGAACATGGACCACACCCTTAGGCTTTCCGGTTGAACCCGAGGTGTAGAGGAGGTAGAGCGGATCCTCGGCATCCATCTCTTCCGCAGGACATTCGGGCGGAAACTTCATGAGATCGTTGAAGTCGATCTCACGGCCGGTCAGGACAGCGGCCTGTCGGGAAAAGACAACGACCTTCTCGACAAATTCGATGCCGTCGAGAGCCTCATCCACGATGGGCTTCAGGGGGACGGTCTTGCCGCGGCGGTATCCGACGTCGCCGGCGATGACTACCTTCGCTTGGGCATCGTTAATACGATCGCGCAGAGCGGTATGGCCGAGGCCGGCGTACACGACGGAATGGATGGCCCCAAGCCGCGCGCACGCCAGCATGGAGATCACGCCCTCCAAGGTGAGCGGCATATAAATGATGACGCGATCGCCCTTGCGGACCCCGAGCGACTTCAGGCCGTTGGCGAAGCGGCAAACCTGGCGGTAAAGCTGGCCATAGGTGACGATGCGCTCGGTGCCGTCCTCGCCCAGCCA
This sequence comes from Terriglobales bacterium, assembly GCA_049521375.1. Classification (GTDB taxonomy): domain Bacteria; phylum Acidobacteriota; class Terriglobia; order Terriglobales; family Acidobacteriaceae; genus Acidiflorens. The sequence goes on along the minus strand of JBEKOW010000035.1, from coordinate 17,168 downwards.
AATGAAGGCGGCGCGGTTGCGGCGGTCGGAATGGGCATGGCGATCGAGGGCGTTGATGGTGATGTTGGTCTTCGCGCCGAGAAACCATTTGTGATGGACGCCGTCGAATTCGAGGACCTTGGTCCACGGCTTGGTCCAGGTGAACTTGAGCGCTTCGTCTTCCCAGAAGCCCTCGGGATCCTTCAGGGAGCGCTCGTTGTCAGCCTTCCAGTTCTTGTTCTGGACCTGATCCACCACGATCTGGGGGGCGGGATATTCCTCTTCTACCGAAAGAAGATTGGAAATGTTGGTAGGGGTCGTCGTCGTAGCCATGGGGCAGCTCCTGGGGGTCACGAATGCCGGCGCGAGCCGGCAAATGGGGCGATTTTCATCCGCAAGGGCACGGTGCGCAGTGATCTGCATCACAATCTGATGTTCGGGAGCGGCGTGGGAAGCGAAGGAGGGCGGAGTGAAGGTCAGAGGTCGAGAAGGCTGCGAATTTTCTGCAGGAGAGACTCGAGGGGGAACGGTTTCTGCAAGACGATGGCGGGTGGACCGTCAGAGCGGCCGTCGAGCGAGGCCTGATCCGGATTCCCCGACATGAACATAACCTTGGTGCGGGGCCTGGCCTGCGTGAGGAGACGGGCCAATTCCTTTCCACCCAGGTTGGGCATGATGACGTCGGTTATGAGGAGATCGATTGTTTCAGGGTACTGGCCGGCGATCTTGAGGGCCTCCTTGCCATCGGCAGCGCACAGGACCGAGTATCCTTTTTTCTGCAGAAACTCGTGAACGAGTTCGCGAATGCCATCCTGATCTTCCACCAAAAGCACCGTTTCGGTTCCACGACCGGACGACAAGGGAGGCTTCGCGTGGGAAGGCGCTTTGCCTATGGACTGTTCGGCCCTTGGAAAGTAGATTTCGAAGGTAGTTCCCTGCCCCGGCCGACTGCTCAGGGCGATCCAGCCACCCGTTTGTTTCACAACTCCATAAACGATGGCCAGGCCGAGACCAGTTCCCTTGCCCGGTTCCTTGGTTGTAAAGAAGGGCTCGAAGACATGGCTCTGGACTTCAGTGCACATTCCGCTGCCGGTATCGCTCACGGACAAGACCGTATACGTGCCTGGAGGGATCACACCATGGGCGGCGGCACGAGGTTCCGAAAGTTGGACGCATCTGGACTGGATGGTGAGCTTTCCGCCATCCGGCATGGCATCGCGGGCGTTGACGGCGAGGTTCAGTATCACCTGTGAAACCTGGCCGGGATCCGCCTTGATGAGTTGCAGCGACGGGTCGGGGAGAATGCACAGTTCGAGGTTGGGCAACAGAAGGTGTTGCAGCATTCGGCCCGATTCGATGAGGATCGCGTTCAAGTCGAGCACCTGAAGTTGAAGCAACTGGCGACGACTGAAAGCCAGCAGCCGATGGGTGAGGGTGGCCGCCTGGGTAACGGCCTGCTCGATTTCGAGAGTATCCTGGTGCGCGGGACCGCCGGGGTTGAGCCGGCCACGCAGGCGTTCGTTATGAGCCTGAATCAGCATCAGCAGGTTGTTAAAGTCGTGGGCCACACCCCCGGCCAGCTGACCGACGGCCTCCATTTTTTGGGCGTGGCGAAGCTGCTCCTCGAGGCGCTTGTTGTCGGTGATGTCGTACATGACGCCATGCATCAGGGGTTTCCCGGCTTCGGCGGTTTGCAGAAGAACAGCCTCATCGCGGAACCAGAGGATTCTGCCGTCCGCGGCGCGCATGCGATATTCAGCCTTGAAGAGCTTCCTTGTGACCTGAAACTCGCGCTCGGCGGCCAGGGCAATTTCGCGGTCATCGGGATGGATGTAATTCATCCAATTGCATGGATCGAGGAGCCATTGCGCAGAAGAAAAGCCGAGGATCGACTGGATTTGGGGACTCACGTAGTGCCATGGGCCTTCGGCGCCAAGCTCGGCGATGTAGGTAATCGCGGGGAGGCTTTCGACCAGCGTACGGTAACGGTCCTCGGCGGCGCGAAGCTCGCTCTTGTCGCGGGCGCGTTCAATGGCGAGGGCGGCGAGGTGGGTAGCATGAGCAATCACATGGAGGAGTTGGGCATCGGGAGTGCGCTGCTCCCGGTAGTAGGCCGCGAACGTTCCGAGCGGCACGCCATCGCGCGACAGGATAGGAGTGGACCAACAGGCACGCAGGCCGTGGGAGAGCGCGAGACGCCGGTAGTCCACCCATAAAGGATCGGTCGCGATATCGGGAACCACTACGGGTTGCTTACGGTAGATGGCAGTGCCACAGGAACCAGCACAGGGTCCGGCCTTCACACCGTCAACCGCGCGAGAATATTCTGTGGGCAGGCTGGGGGCGGCGGCACTGCGCAGGGTTAGTCCATCGGGTTCAAGAAGAAAGATAGAGCAGAGGAGACCGGGCTCGTTTCGTTCTATTTCCAAGCACAGGACCTCAAGGACACGATCGAGAGGGTTCTGGGCAACGATCATGGCCAGGACCTTGTCGTCGATCAAAGACCGGGGGGCCAAGCGACCGGATGTCTCGGAAGCTACAGCTTTGTGAGTTCCTGCGGACACACCCATGCTGCTCCATGATGGCGCCGTTGAGCAGTGACGACCAAGTTACCGGAGTAACCGAAAGAAGGTCCGAAGAGATCTTTCATTTTCAGGGAAAAAAGGCCGCTATGCCCTTGGAAGTTACGAGCAAGCGGCCTTGGTGGAAAACGATGATCGAGGTGAGGTAAAAGTTACTCTCCGCCATCGTCGCAGATGCCGCGCTTCCTCCATGCAGAAAGTTGCGAGATCGCCGTCTTTAGCCGGTTCGCGGGGCTTCGTAACTGGCACAAAGAAAAAGGCCACGCTGGGAAGACGTGGCCTTTCAAAACAAGAAGGTTAGTCTATTTTTGTCATCAGGTTGTTATTGCGGGACCCAGCCTGGAGGGAACTAAGCGGCTTTCCAGTCGCTCCCTTGGCGACCTGACCCTCTCCTGGAATGGTCGCGGTCAGATAACCCCAGTTCGTAAGGTAAACGTTGAACGCGTCATAGGTGTTGACGAGGTATTGCCAGCCAAACTCAGGGACCTTCGGGTTGACGGGCGTGGTGCGCGTGATCAACATAGCCTGATCACCCGAGAAGCAATCGCAGGAGGCATCAATGCCGCTCTCGGCGAGCAGATAGATTTCTCCGCCGGTAACTGGCAGACCGCTAGAGGCCGCGATATTTCCCTTGAAGCCGACCAGGTTGCCGTCGTAAGCGCTGCCGCATTCCCGAAAAACGTGAACGCCGGAGGCAAAAGGCAAAGGAGCCCAAAGAAATTCTTCGTAATCGCAATACTGCGTAACGCCATCATTGGCGAGGAAGCCTAATACGGCTCCCCCTTGCGCTGAGGCAGCGCTGCATGCAAGTGCCAGAACAGTGATACCCATCAAAAATGTCGACCATTTCATCGCCGTTTCTCCTTTCCCCGAATGGGGGCTTTGCCGGTAACTGGAATTTTGAGTTCGAATCGGTGAGGTCTGGAAACCAACCGCAACGGAATGGCGCGGCCTTTCCGGAAGCAAACCGATCCTACTTATTAGTTATGACGTGGTTTTGCACCAGGCGGTGGACCGAACTTACCATGGAGCTTGTCCCCGATTCGTTGTTGATCGGGCGCTCGCCAGGAACATTCGCCGTCAGGTAGCCCCAGTCACCCAGGTACTGGCTAAAGGACTCGTAAGTGTTGTAGACATACTCCCACCCGAATTTGGGTTTCCGGGGATTAACGGGGGTGGTGGCGGTGACCAACATAATCTGAACACCAGTGAAGGTGCCGTCCAGGGCGTCCGCTGTGCTGTCCGCGAGCAGATAGGTTTGTCCGCCGGTAACGGGCAGTTTGGCGGAAGGGAGGATGCTTCCTCTTAAGCCGATGAGAGTGCCATCGGCTGGAAGTCCGCAGGAAGTGAGAACGTGAATGCCGGTCGCGAAGGGGGGGGCGATTTCGAGAGTCTCGTAATCGCAATATTGGGAAGAACCGTCGCTCGATATGAACCCTAGAGTCACGGGTAGCTGAGCCAAGGCGGCGCTGCATCCCAATAGCAAAAGAATTGTTATCGCAAAACATGCTGCACGTGTCATCGTTAAAGTTCTCCTTTCCCCGAATGGGGGGTTTCCCGGTAGGTTGACTCCAGTTGAGACCAAGATCTCTGGACTACGCGACACTAAGCCACTTATGCCGTTCCACATTCTCAGAATGGCGCCTCATCCAGGTGAGCTAGTCTCCGCATGCGCCTAAGCTGGACTACAGCGAATAGACTAAACCGCGCTCCAATTGATCACCGGTAGTGCGGGGGAATCATCGAGCCAGCCGTCTGACTTGTCAATGAAAAAAGAGCGCATCGAGGCGAGAAAGACACCAACAAACACACAGCATCGCAAAGCATTGCCGTTTATGTGCAGGACACGGTGCCGTGAGAATTTCCCGCAGTCCGGCTGGGATTCAGTTCACCGGATGCCGGTACAAACAACCGTCGCGAATGCGGGCATCGCGGCTTGAATCCTGGGAGGTACTACACGTCGGGAATGCCCGACTTCGAGTAGGAGAGTCCAGATCCCGCGACCAAACCTGGGGCAATGAAACTGCTCGCAAAGCGGCTCCCAGACATCATCCATGTAAATTGGGCATGCGCCGGCCGACAGTGTTGATTCCTTGTCAGAAGCTGATGGGCGCAGTGAGTTCCACAATACGCGGCCCTGCGCACTCGGCGGTTTGCACTGCGCTGATACTCTCGAAAGACGATGTTCCCACATAAATATTCGGCGTGGAAAGATTGGCCCCGCGCTCAGCAAAACCCTCGACGGCATCCGGCGTACTTTCAACAGGAGCCAGAAGGGTGCTCGGGCGCTCCGCACTGAGGACATCGTCGCGCTGTGTGAGACGTGCGGCCGGGGACATTCGCTCGCTCCGGAACAAGGCGATCATCCTGCTCGGATTCGCGGGCGGGTTCCGGCGTTCGGAGATTGTCAGCTTGAACATCGAGGATCTGGAATTCAAAAACATGACTCTGCGCGTGACGCTGCGGCGATCGAAAACGGCGGGTTTTGTTGCCTGCATTATATTTTCTCCTCAAATAAAACCATTTTTTTCGAAAACCTCGGACGGTTTGTCAGGCGCCGGATCGGTCCGAAGCTGTCACAGGCCGAGGAGGAACGCAGGGCGCAAGCCGTGCCTTGACAGCGGGAGGGCCGTAGCTGGCAGTCGCTCTTGAAGGCCCGCGAGTTGAGAGAAAAAAGGAACTGTAAAAGAGTGCGGCAAAACACAACCGCCGCACGCTGTTGGTTCACAAAGAGAAGCCTTCATAGACGAAGGCCCCGCGAATAATTTCAGCGTCGCCTTCTGAAACTCCGTTGGCACGCGCGGTGTCGTACCAAGTGGCGGCGATCTGTTCCTTCATATCGCCGACAATCTTGGCCGCTTCGTTTTCGTCAAGCAGGAAGCGTGCACGCTGCGAAAGAATATTCTTGGCATTTGCGTAACGACCCATATCACCGCATTCCATGGCAAGGTCCCGACGCTCCAGAGCGATGACGGGTGCAGGCGTCAGATCGTAAGCGGGCGAAAGCTTCCAATCCTTGTCCTTTGCAATCACAGCATGGTTGCGCGGATGATCGTCGATGTTCGAGACAAGCGCATTGAAACACATTCGGCGAAATAGCTCTCTTGCATCTTTCTTGGGTTCAGCGACGACCCTGCGCAGTTCCTCGACCAAGACCACATAAGACCAGCGCGTTCTCATTTCGAGAGATTCATCCGCACCCAGGAGGGTCAGGCCGCTGACCATGCGGGCGCGCGTATAGCCCTTTGGCGTCTTCTCTCGGTCGAAACGCTTGATAAGCAAGACATCTTTGCCAGCGACCGCTTCGATCCGGCTTTCGGCGGTACAGATTCCGCACTCGCGTGCCAGTTGCAGCATCGCATGCTCGACCCTCGTGTTGTTCCAGCGGTCGTCCGGCCGATTGAATTTTGCAATCCAGAGTCCATCATCGTTCTGCACGACGGCTTTGGGACGAGCCCCGCCCATGGAGGTTCCGAGCAGAATCAAATCCTGGACCCGTGCGGCGTCGGGGTCTTTCGGAATTTCGTCCTTGACCAGCGCCTCAGCGAGATTCTGGAGTTTTTCAAGATCCAGAGTTTTGTTGAATTTCCGCTGGGGAGCTGGCGGAACCTTGTTCAATCCAAAGCCGAGAGCACCCGCTCGATCATCCGGTGATTCTAGAAGGTAATCCAATTCTCCGAGTTGCGCTTTGCCGGCATGCTTCTCAATGACGCGGCGGCCCCAATAGTCCGGTCCTGCATCGCGCAGAGCGCCGAAGATGCCATTGAGTTGGACGGTCTCGTAGGTTTTCTCGGAGAGCAGGAGTTCAACCGGATCGATCGGAACCGCGTCAGGATTCTTGAGATAGGACCGACCATAGACAAACCGCCCGAGCGGATCGCCCTTTTGGTTTTTTTCCAGCACAAACCTGCCCGCCGTTATCGCCGATGTGGCGCCGGGTAGGGTGATATAGACGAAGCACTCAGATGCCGAGGCCTTAGAAATCATTGTCGAGACCTCCACTCTTGCGGGCGCGGGTCTTCTCTTTAGCGCTCGCCAAGGCAAGACCTTGCTCGTCCTTCAAAGGATTCGCGAGGTCCTCAAGTGGCTGGTTGAGACCATAGAGCCAGAGCAAAGCCGAATAGACGGCGATGCCCGTCGAGGGTTTGCCCTTTTCGGCATCCATGACGGCGCGCGGTCCCGTCCCGATCTTCTCAGCGACTTCCTCGATTGTGTATTTCCGCCGAATTCTGGCCGTCCGAAGGTTGTGACCGAGCCGGGTCAGAGCATGTTCGACTGGGTAGGGCGGAGCTGCTAGTAGCTGATTGCGTGCGACCATGGTTACCTCAAGAGCAGCTTATAACGCTTAATATGCTCTTGAAAGCATACCGCAAATAATCTAGAATTGCAAGTCCTATGCTCTTGAGAGCACATTATGCTATATAAACATCTCTCAAGAGCATAAACAAATGCGTGAGGAACCTCGAATTCAGCGTCCTCCCCTACGCATGATTCCGTCGACGGGCAGTTGGGCGCTTCCTCTACGTTGGCTGATTCGACAATGGATCGACGAGAGGCAGGACACGGGCGCGGAGGAGGAGAGTCATATGTCAAGTCTTGTCGCAGTAAAACTTGACCATAGTGAGGTCGATACGGCCTTCAAGATCGTCAGAGAAGCTGTCGGCTCAGAAGTCATCGCCGAGAAATCGCTTCTCTGAGCGGCTGACCAACAAACGCCCCGGCGCGAACTCGTTGTAGCAGGTCTCGTTGAACCATGCACACCTGATATCGGCGAGAGTGAGGCCGCGCGCCAGGCGCGTAAGGGCGAGCGCGTAAATCGCGAGCTGGGCGATGGGCTTGTTGGTGCGAGCATCGGGCATGTAATCGAGAATGTGGATTGCGCCGTTCCGCACCTGCAGAAAATCGACGTGGCCCGTGATGAATCGCGGCTTATGACCGAGCGCGGGGCGGGCGTGGTGAGCCGGTTCCTTTGGAACAATCGTGACGCCGTAATAGTCTTCAAGCGCAGCGATATCGTCCTCCAAGAGAAAAATCGGCACTTCGACGGCTACGGTCGCGCTGTCGTTGATCAGCATGAATCGTTGCAGCCGCGAATGGCGGTCGTAATTGGAGCCGACGCTCGGAATGATGAGCGCCGCCGTGTCGGTCGCGGTGTTCTGCTTTTCGATAATGGGGCCATCTTGAAGATGAGCGCGAATAGAAGGAACAAACTGAAGCCCTTTGAAATCGTTCTAGTTGGTGGTGCCCGGAATCGGAATCGAACCGATACGTCCTGTAAGGGACCCGGGATTTTAAGTCCCGTGCGTCTGCCAGTTTCGCCATCCGGGCTTGTGTTTCAAGCTATAGCAGGACAGCCGTTTACGGCAACTGTCACCTCGGCTTAAGAAACGTGTTGCCTTTGGTGCTTGTCATTGTGTCAATTGGGGCCGCCAGGAGGGTCTTCCGGCTTTGCGGACCTGCCCGTCGGACGTGCTCGGTCATTAGCGCCGCCTGCGTGATGTCTCCATCACTGGTGTTATTGTAGCGGTCCAAGGGCGACCGCGCTCTCCAGAACAGCCCACGCTATCGCATGCCCCTCGGACTTGGTTACACGGCCTCTCTACATGCGTCGCTTGTGAGGATGCGATGTCGAACGCGAGAATCCTCTCCACCAAGCGAGACGGTAGTGCGATCAGGCGATGGTCTTGATCCATGCCTAAATAGCAGGAGACCGTGAAACGGGTCTTCTGATACCAAGGTCCAATGGCGCCATGTGGCCGGGCAGTGCATTCTTTGTGTTTAGGGCGACTGCGCAACAATAGGGCTCCGCCGTGTTCCATGGAGGACGAATGGCAACCTTGAACGCGATCAAAAATGAACCGGCTAGCGGAACCGGCGCCGCAAAACCGGACATGAAGTTCGAGGTAGTCGTCATCCCGGTCGCGGATGTTGACCGCTCGAAGGCCTTCTACACCAAACTCGGGTGGCGTCTCGATGCCGACTTCCGATACGACAACGGCTTCCGAATCGTGCAGTTCACGCCGCCAGGGTCGGGATGCTCTGTGCAGTTTGGCGCGAAGATCACCACGGCCGCGCCGGGTTCGGCACAAGGCCTTTACCTGATCGTTTCCGATGTTCAAACCGCTCGCAAAGAGCTCACTGCCCGTGGTGTCGAGGTCAGTGAGGTGTTCCATACAGCGAAAGCGGGGGGGCAGTTCCGTCCCGAAAGCGACGGTCGCGTCGCCGGGCCGGATCCCAGCCAACGCAGTTACTCCACCTTCGCTACGCTCAACGACCCGGACGGCAACACCTGGCTATTCCAGGAAATCACAACCCGGCTGGCCGGGCGAGGACTCGGCAATCTGGACGTTGCGACGCTGGCAGAGCTTTTGCGCGAGACCGAGCAGCATCATGGCGAGTACGAACCGACGGCTCCGAAGCATCACTGGTCGGACTGGTACGCCACCTACATCGTAGCCCGCCGGGACGGGAAGACGCCGGAAGAGGCGGCACAAGAGGCCAAGGTCCACATCGAAGGCGCCCTCTGACCGCGATGAACCGCTTCGAAGAGAACATTCCAGCCAGAAGATCAATCCACTTGTACGGCGGGGGCCGAGGGGCGAATCACCCGATACTAAAGTCTAATAGCGCTCTGCAATGGAGTAGCGCATCCTGTGCCTCTATCTCTCGGGCATCGAGCAAAATTGGGGAGAGACAACATGACCCAGGTCCAGAATCGCTATCTGTTGATCGGCGGGGTTGTTGGCTTGATCGTGCTCGCTCTGATTGTGGGAGCGGTTCGGCCTTACAAGCGAGGCATGGCTGCTCCACCGAGTACTCCGGATGTCGAGGTAACGCAGGTTCAGAGAGAGGATATTCCCATCTATGGGGAGTGGATTGGCACCCTCGACGGTCTCGTCAACGCTGACGTCAGGGCGCAGGTTACTGGCTACCTCCTGAAACAAAGCTATCAGGAGGGGGCGTCGGTTAAGCAGGGCCAGCTCCTTTTCCAGATCGATCCCCGGCCTTTTCAGGCGGCGCTCGACCAAGCGCAAGGCCAGCTTGCGCAGGCGAAGGCCGCGCTCGCCAACGCCGAAGCGGTTCAGCGCCGGACCGAACTTGACGTCGAACGCTACAAGCCCCTGGCGGAGCAACAGGCGGCGAGCCAGCAGGATCTCGACAATGCGGTCCAGAACAATCTCGCCGCACTCGCGAACGTAGAAACAGCCAAGGCTCAGATCAAGACCTACGAGGCGGCGGTTGAAACAGCGAAGATCAATCTCGACTTCACCCGCCTGGTTGCACCTATCGACGGCATCGCCGGGCTGGCTCAACTACAAGTTGGCGCTTTAGTCAGTCCTAACAGTGGAGTGGTCACTTCGGTTTCTACGGTGGACCCGATCAAAGTCTATTTCACGGTAAGCGAGCCCCAATATCTCTCGTGGCGGAGACGTTTTCCGACCGAGGAGAGCCGCTTGCAGGCCGACAAGGAACTGCGGCTGCAACTGATCCTGGCGGACGGCTCAACCTATCCGCAGGAAGGAAAGTTCTATTTTGCGGATCGCCAGGTGAACGAGACCACTGGAGCGATTCGACTGGCCGGGCTCTTTCCCAACCCAAACAATATTTTGAGACCGGGCGGCTACGCGAAAGTCCGGGCGGTAATCCGCACCCAACCGGAGGCGCTGCTGGTTCCGCAACGGGCAGTGTCGGAGCTCCAGGGCGGCTACCAAATTGCTGTCGTGGGCAGCGACAACAAAGTTGAAGTCCGGACGGTCACGGTGGGCGACCGGGTTGATAACCGATGGATCATTGCGAAGGGGCTCAACCCAGGAGACAGAATTGTTGTGGAGGGTGTGCAGAGGATGCGTAGTGGCGTACGCGTGAATCCCAAGCCGTTCATGGCCCAAAACCAGGGATCGGCTAGTCGATAGAAGACTGCCCATGTCGAAATTCTTCATTAACCGTCCGATCGTCGCCATGGTGATTTCCATCGTCATGGTCCTGGTTGGCGCGCTCACCGTGCTGAGCTTGCCTGTCGCCCAATTTCCGAACATCACCCCACCCGAAATTCAAGTGCTCGCCACGTACGTCGGAGCCGACGCGCAGACGCTGGAGCAAGCAGTGGCCACTCCTATCGAGCAGCAGATGAACGGAGTGGACAACGAGAACTACATGTACTCGCTGAATGCCACGGGCAACTCAAGCACCAGCCTGATTGTGGACTTTGACGTGAAGACCGACCCGAATACCGATTTCATTCTCACGCAGTCGCGGGAAACCCAGGCCGCTTCTCAGCTTCCGGTAGACGTCACCAACTACGGCGTCACGGTGCGAAAATCGGTGACCGCTCCATTGATGTGGGTCGCCCTCTATTCTCCGCGTGGAACTTATGATGCCAAGTTTCTGGCGAACTACGCCTACATCAATATTACCGATCCGATTCTTCGCTCGCCCGGAATCGGCAACGTGCAGGTGTTCGGCGCTGGTCAATACGCGATGCGCCTTTGGGTGAAGCCAGACACGCTGGCGAAACTCGGCATCACCGTTCCGGAGATCGTCAGCGCGATCCAGTCCCAAAACACGGTAAACCCGGCGGGCAAAGCCGGAGGCGAACCAGCTCCGAAAGGCCAGGAGTATACGTATTCGGTTCTGGCTCAGGGACGCCTGGTGTCGCCGGAGGAATTCGGCAACATCGTGGTTCGCGAGACGCCTGACGGAGCGACGGTGCGCGTGCGCGACGTCGCGCGTATCGAACTGGGCGCGCAAGACTACAGCGTTGCCGGACGTTTCAATGGCAAGCCGGGCGCGATTATTGCAGCGTACCAATTGCCCGGATCAAACGCGGTCGATGCCGCTGCCGGGGTCAAAAAACTGATGGCGCAGATGAAACAGCGCTTCCCCGAGGACATGGATTTCGCCGTTTCCCTGGACACAACTCTTTCTGTAACCCAGGGCATCAAGGAAATCATCGAGACTCTTCTGATTGCGCTCGTCCTCGTCATTATTGTCGTTTTTCTTTTTCTTCAAGGCTGGCGCTCCACGCTGATCCCCCTGCTGGCCGTGCCGGTTTCGCTGGTGGGAACTTTCGTGTTCTTCCCACTCTTTGGATTTTCTATCAATACGCTCTCTCTCTTTGGGCTGGTGCTGGCGATAGGCCTGGTGGTCGATGACGCGATCGTCGTCGTCGAGGGCGTGGAACGGCATATTGAGGAGGGCATGACTCCAAAGAACGCGGCGTTGAAGGCCATGGAGGAACTGTCGGGTCCCGTGGTAGGAATCGCCTTGGTTCTCTCCGCTGTATTCGTGCCCACTGCCTTCATTCCCGGGATTACCGGGAGGCTGTACCAGCAATTCGCTGTCACCATCGCGATCTCGGTAATTCTCTCCGCGTTCAACGCGCTTACGCTCAGCCCTGCTCTGGCCGCATTGCTCCTTCGACCGCGAGAAGAGAGCCATGGCCTGTTGCGCAGATTCTTCGATTGGTTTAATCGAGTTTTTGAGCGAGCCACCCAGGGTTATGTCAGTTGGAGCGGTGTCCTGCTCAAGAAAACAGCAGTGTTGGTTGTGCTTCTGGTGGTGTTTTGCATCGCGGCGGGATTCTTCGCCAATCGAGTGCCGTCGAGCTTTCTTCCCGATGAAGATCAGGGATATGCATATGTGAATCTGCAATTGCCCAATAGCGCGTCACTGGAGCGAACATCACAGGCAGCGGCACAGATCGAGAACATTCTGGCTAATACGCCGGGTGTGAAGTACACAACCAGCGTCATCGGTTTCAGCTTGCTCAGTTTTGTTCGCACCAGCTACAACGCTTTCTTCGTCGTCACTTTGAAGCCGTGGGATGAGCGGACATCCAGAGCCGAGCAGTTTCAGGCTATCAAGGCGCATCTGAACCAGCAGCTTTCCAAATTGCCGGCGGGAATCGCTTTCAGTTTTTCGCCGCCGGCCATCCCGGGCGTTGGGACAGCGGGAGGGTTCACCTTCATCCTCGAGGATCGCTCGGGAGGCAGCATCGAATTCCTGTCGCAAAACCTGAACACGTTTCTAGAGGCGGCACGCAAGCGACCGGAGATTGGCAGCCTGAGTACGACTTTTCTGCCCAGCGTTCCCCAGAAGTTCGTTGACGTCAACCGGGACAAGGTGTTGAAGCAGGGCGTCAATCTGTCCGATGTCTACCGCACTATCCAGACGTTCATGGGCGGATATTTTATCAACTACTTCAGCCGCTTTGGCCGCCAGTGGCAGGTCTACATCGAAGCCGAAAGCGAGGATCGTGCCAGCCCGGAGAACGTTGGACGCTTCTATGTCCGCAACAACAAGGGGGAGGCGGTTCCGCTGTCCACGCTCGCCGCGGTCAAGTCGCAGCTCGGGCCCGAATTCACACAGCGCTTTAACGAGTACCGTTGCGCGCAAATCAACGGGAGCGCAGCCCCGGGCTACAGCGCCGATCAGGCGACCGCAGCCCTCGAAGAAGTTTTCCAGCAAGCCATGCCGCGAGAAATGGGATTTGACTACTCGGGGATCTCGTTTCTGGAACAGAAAGCGCGGCAGGGAGTGCCCCCAGCGGCCATCTTTGGTCTGTCGCTGTTATTTGTGTTCCTGATTCTGGCAGCCCTTTACGAGAGCTGGTCGCTGCCTTTCAGCGTACTGCTCAGCACGCCAGTGGCGGTTTTCGGCGCTTTTGCCGTGCTATGGCTGCGCCGCACCCTGCTCGGCTTTTTCCTGCCGCCCTACATGGTGCAGATTGAGAGCGACATCTACTCGCAGATCGGCCTGATCATGCTGATCGGCCTGGCCGCGAAGAACGCAATCCTGATCGTCGAGTTTGCCAAAGAACGATATGAACACGGAAAACCGCTAGCCGACGCCGCGCTCGAAGGCGCGAGGCTGCGGCTGCGACCGATCCTGATGACATCATTCGCGTTTATTCTCGGGTGCGTTCCACTGTGGACAGCGAGCGGGGCAGGTTCGGTCGCCCGGCAGATCATGGGCACCGCCGTGATCGGCGGAATGGTCGCGGCCAGCGCGATCGGAATCTTCTTTATTCCCGGCATCTTTTTCATGGTTGAGAAATGGACGAGCGCCGGCAAGGAGTCCTCGTCGGGCATATTGCCGGCCGCGCCTTCGCCCGCGCCCGGAGACTGAGGGGCCTCATGGTGCGTCAAGAGCTTGAGGTCAAACGGAGTTCTGCGCAAGTATGAAAATCGCGAAATTGCTCACCGCGGGGTTGCTCGCTGGCATGTTAGGGGGGTGTGCGGTGGGTCCCAACTATCATCGCCCTGCCGTTCAGACCCCGAGTGCTTTTCGAGATCTGGCAAACAATTCTGCGCTTCAGGCGCAGATTGCCTCGTATGCGGATCTTCCCTGGTGGCAGGTATTCCAGGATCCGAAGCTGCAGGAACTCATACGTACGGCACTTAAACAGAACTATGATTTGCAACTGGCGACCGAACGCATCAACGCTGCTCGCGCGCAAGTTGCGGTCACTCGTTCCAGTCTTTTTCCTCAGGTCTCCGGCAACGGCAATTTCAGTGGCGGCAAGGAAAATCAGGAACAATCCCGGTACAACTTTCTGACGCTCAATGCCGACGCTGCGTTTCAGCTCGATTTCTTCGGAAAGTTGCGCCGCGCGACCGAAGCAGCTCGCGCCGAACTCCTGGCCACGCAGGACGCACGCCAGGTTGTCGTCCTGACTCTAGTCAGCGATGTTGCCAGCGACTACTTCACGCTGTTGCAGCTTGACCTGCAACTCAAGATCACGCGCGAGACCGTCGCGACCCAAACCGATTCGGTGAAACTCACACGACTCCGGCTTGAACACGGAGTCGCTACCAAACTGGACGTGCTCCAGGCTCAGCAGGTTCTCGACACTGCGAATGCGCAGATTCCCGACTTAGAGCGAGAGATCGGTCAGGAAGAAGACGCCATCAGCATCCTGCTGGGCGATTACCCGCAAGACATCGCACGCGGGATCCCGCTCGTCGAGCAAACACTGCCCCCTGAATTCCCACGCGGGGTTCCCTCTTCGATCATCGAACGGCGGCCTGATATTCGAGAAGCGGAACAAATCCTGATTGCCGCGAACGCCGACATCGGAGTCGCCAAAGCTCAGTTCTTCCCGCAGATCTCCCTGACTGGCGGGGGCGGCGGCTCACTTGGCCGAGACTCTGTATTTCCAAGCGGCTTTCCTACGCAGCTAGGCATCTGGTCGTACGGCGCGCAGGTGAGCCAGCCTATCTTCACCGGAGGCGCGCTGAAAGGGAACTTGCATATAGCTGAGTCGCAACAGCGACAGGCGCTCCTCACATATCGACAGACGATCCAACAAGCGTTTGGCGAGGTTTCTGACGCGCTGATCGGCTACGAGAAATTTCATCAGGTCCGGACACGCCAGCAGGACACAGTCGCCGATCTGGAGGAAACCGTCCGCATTTCCACTCTTCGCTACAAGGGCGGCACGACAACCTACCTCGAAGTGCTTGACGGACAGCGGTCGCTTTACGGCGCCGAGTTGACGCTCGCAGCAGCCCGGGGAGACGAATATCGCAGCCTGGTCGAACTCTACAAAGCGCTGGGCGGCGGCTGGCAACAGTGAGCGAGTCAGTCCTGGGGGATAGTTCATCGAACCCACGCCTTTTGACTTTTGCCAGGCGGCCCGAGTGGACTCCAAACTAGGGGCAACGGCACTCTCCTCCTGCGCCACGCTGCTACACTTTTTGGATGCGGCAATTGATTGTCAACGCGGACGACTTCGGTCTGACCTCCGGAGTCAACCGCGCCATCGTGGAGGCGCACCGCGACGGGATCGTTTCATCGACGACGTTGATGGCCAATGGCGCGGCTTTTGCCGACGCAGTCGAGGCGGCCCGTGCGCTTCCCCGGCTCTCGGTGGGGTGCCATGTCGTCCTGACGGACGGCGCTCCGGTGTCGTCGCCTGCTGCCGTTGATACGCTGTTGGCGATCCGTTCAGCCGAGCCGGAGAAGTTTTACAGCAGCCTCTCCGGCTTCGCCGCGCGCGCCACTCTGGGTGGCTTTGATCGCGAGCAACTGGTCACCGAAATCACCGCCCAGATCAGAAAAATACAGGCCACCGGCATCGAAGTGACCCATCTTGACTCGCACAAGCACGCCCACATCTTTCCCGAGATTCTTACCGCCATGCTGCGGGCGGCAAGGATTTGCGGGGTACGCGCGATCCGCAGTCCCTTTGTGCCGATGAAAGCCATCATGGCCCAACAGTTTGCCGGCAAGCGCGCGCTGCTGAAGCGTTATGGCCAGGTGAAGATCCTCAACTCGTTTGCCGGCCAATTCCGGCGCCAGACGACGCGCGCCGGCGTCCGGTCACCCGATGGTGTGATTGGAGTGATCGAGACCGGCCTGCTCGATAGTCTCCTGCTCCGTCAGGCGCTCACCAGCCTGCCGGAGGGAACGTGGGAACTGGTGTGTCATCCAGGCTATGCGGATGCCGACCTGCGGGCCGCACATACCCGTCTCATCGAAGCTCGGGAGCGGGAACTCACGTTGCTGACTTCGCCGGAACTTAAGGATTTTCTGGAGAAGCAGCAGATCCGCGTGATCAGTTATCGGGAACTGGCACAACCGGGCTCCTGATCCGGGCACCAAAAGTGCCGATCCTCTCGTGCGCGGCGTAGCTCCAGTAAGTAATACCGCAAACGCGTCCGACGGGTTATGATCGGCATAGTCCGGTCGGCAATACCCGGGCAGCAAACACGACGATGGCGAAGCCGCCGACAGAACCGCGCGTTACCGTGGATATCCCCGTGCGCGTGTGGGGACTAACTGCCGAGGGTCGCGCCTTTTCCCAGCACGCGCGGGGGCAGAATGTCAGTTCCGAAGGAGCATTGCTCTCGGGCCTGGAGAGCGAACTGAAAGTCGGGGACGTCATCGGAGTGCAGTGCGACGACCAAAAAGCCCGCTGCACGGTGATCTGGGCGGTTAATTCGGGCGCCGCGAAGAAAAATCAGGTCGGCGTTCGGTTGCTCGCCAGCCAGAAATGTCCATGGGAAAAGTATCTTTCGAAAGAACCCGGGAACACCTCGTTTTCGGACCTGAACCGGCGACGATTCTACCGGCACAAGATTGGCTTCCCACTGGAGATCCGCGACGAGCGGCAGAAAACTCCGGTCCGCATCAACACTATAGACGTGAGCGGAAATGGCTGCTATGTCGAAAGCATGATGCCCATGCCGACCGGCACCCCTTTGCGAATCGATTTCTGGCTTGACTCGGAACATTTCAACATTGCAGGAGTGGTGCGGACCTGCGATCCGGGCGTCGGCAATGGCATCGAGTTTACAGGCCTCTCGGTTGAAGCCAAGGCCCACATGCAAGCCTATCTGGACGCCATTGATCCGCAAATGGGAATCGGGGAACCTCAACCCGAGGATGCAGAGTCGAAGTAGTTATACGGTTGGCTCGGCGTAACGCGCGAGTACAATCGCTCGAATCAATCCACCCATGGTGAATTCCCGAGCTTCGATCGCAACTGGCAGTTCGAGTTCGCGCATCGTCGCGGAGGTCACCGGACCGATCGAGGCGAATTGAACATTCCTCAACGCTTTCGCGAGGGTTGGGCCGAACTTGCTGGCCTTGGAGGCACCTGCA
>JBEKOW010000034.1:0-28594 GCA_049521375.1 Terriglobales bacterium | reverse complement strand
GAGAACAAGCCCAAGACCACGCTCCCCAGGATTGCCGGCAGTTATAAGCTCCCGCCCTCCAGCCTGCTGCACCGCCCTGACGAGCAGCAAGCCGTGCAGGAAGATGAACTCAAACTGCTGGCCCAGGTGCTCACCAATCGCTATGCGGAGTTCGACGTCCACGGGCAGGTCACGCAGATCAATCCCGGCCCGGTGGTCACGACTTTCGAATACAAGCCCGAGGCCGGCATCAAGTACAGCCGCATCATCGGATTAACCGACGATCTCTGCCTCGCCCTGCGCGCCGAAAGCATTCTGGTCGAACGCATGCCCGGCAAAAGCACGGTCGGCATTCAGGTTCCCAATCGCGAGCGCGAAATCATCTGGCTGCGCGAGAACATCGAGTCCCAGGAATTCCTAGGCTCGAAATCCAAGCTCACCCTGGCCATGGGCAAGGACATCAACGGACGCCTCGCCGTCGCCGATCTGGCCGGCATGCCCCACCTTCTGATCGCCGGATCGACCGGCACGGGCAAAAGCGTCGCCATCAACGCCATGATCATGTCGATCCTCTACAAGTCGACGCCCGATCAGGTGCGCCTTGTACTGGTTGATCCCAAGCGCCTCGAACTCGGCAACTACGAAGGCGTTCCGCACCTTTACACGCCCATCATCACCGAGCCCAAGCTCGCTGCCAATGCGCTGCGCAACGCCGTCCGCGAAATGGAGCGCCGCCTGAAACTGCTCGCCGCGAAGGGCGTCCGCAACATCGCCGGCTACAACGCCCTTTTCGACGACACGCCCAGCCTCTTCGGAGACGAAGCCGACGAAGGCCCCATCCCCTACATCGTCATCATCATCGACGAGTTGGCTGACCTGATGATGCTCGACGGCCACAACGTCGAGGAATCGATCACTCGCCTCGCCCAGATGGCGCGCGCCGTAGGCATTCACCTCGTGCTCGCGACGCAGCGTCCATCCGTCGACGTCATCACTGGGCTGATCAAGGCAAACTTCCCGGCCCGCGTGTCCTTCCGCGTAGCTACCAAAGTCGACTCGCGCACGATTCTCGACGCCAACGGCGCCGAATCGCTCCTCGGACGCGGCGACATGCTCTACCTCCCGTCGGGCTCGGCCCGCGTCCACCGGCTCCATGCGCCGTACGTAACAGAAAAAGAGATCGCCGCGGTCGTCGAATTCTGGAAGGCGCAGGGCCTCGCCCAATATCAGGAGAAATTCCTCGAAACTCCCAAAGAAGACCGCGAACCCGGGCTCGGCTCTGACGGCGAAGCGGGAGAAGTTTCCGCCGACGACAACGATCCGCTCTTCAACGACGCGGTCCGCCTGGTCATCGAGTTCGGCAAAGCCTCAACTTCCCTGCTCCAGCGTCGCCTCCGCATCGGCTATGGCCGCGCCGCCCACCTCATTGACCTGATGGAGCGCGATGGCATTGTGGGAGCGGCCGATGGTCCCAAGCCGCGCGAAGTCCTAAAACGGCCTGACTGGATCTCGGAAATCGAAGAGTCGATGCGATAGCTAGTTCCTCAGAATTAGCCAGATGGGATCGGAACAGGCATAATCAGAGGGGACTTATTCCGATTCAGCAAACATGCTCTCTAACCCACCTCCCGGCTGGATCGCTCTCCAGGAGAGAGCAAAGCAGGCCAAGGATGCTCGCGAACTGGCCGCCATCATCGATGAGATGAACAACTTGCTGGCGTTGTACGAAAAAAACAACGGGGACGGGCCGGGTGAGGGCTGACAACCTGCGCATAGCTTGGAATCCGGCAAGAAAAGCAGCCCGTAGTGCTTAGCGAGATTAGACGGCCGAGACCAGCGCCGATCGCAGTTCGAGAATCCTGCGTTTGCGGCATTGGTAAGAGTCCGCTTCATCCTTGCTGAGATCGTTGAAGTTCCGTCCAACGATGACTGCCACTTGCTGATCGAGCAGGTCGAGAAGTTCCCGCGCAATTTGCTGAAACTCAGCTGGGCCCATGTCTGACCATTTAACATAGGGTCAGGGAGCCGGAAGTGAGTTAGGTTGCTCATCAACGTGATCTTGCTCACAATGATCTAAATCAACCATGAAATTTCATACCGAATACATACACGTCCATACCAAGACCAGGCGCGCCTACCTGCGCATCACTCCGCAGGTCGAGGCCGCGCTCGAAAAGTCCGGGATCAAGGATGGAATGATTCTGGTCTCCGCCATGCACATCACCGCCGGCGTCTACGTCAACGATGACGAAAGCGGACTGATCGAAGATATTGACCAGTGGCTGGAAGAACTGGCGCCCCCCAATCCGGACTACCGGCATCACCATACGGGTGAAGATAACGGAGACGCTCATTTAAAATCCATGCTCGTGCATCACGAAGTGATCGTGCCCGTCACCCGCGGACAACTCGACCTCGGACGATGGCAGCAGGTTTTTTATGCCGAGTTTGATGGCCAGCGCGATAAAAGAATTTTGATTAAAGTCATGGGGGAGTAGCGGGGCTAGTTTATTCTCATAGCTTGCAAAAATCAGAATGAGAGAGGCGAGAGGTCAGATTGCAGAAGTTGATTCGGACCTGTGAGAGGGACTTTTTACCTCTGCAATCTGACCTCTGACTTCTAACTTCTGACCTGATAGGACTCGATTTCAATGATCCTTCCCGAGGAGCCCGACAATATGAGCGAAGAACTCCACGAACTGCATGAGCATGCCGAGCACGCGCGGGAGCATCCGGATCTGGCTCCAATTACCATCACCATGGCCGTGCTGGCGGTTCTCGTAGCCACTGTCTCGCTGCTTGGGCATCGCACTCACACCGAAGAAGTCATCTTGCAGAACAAGGTCACCGATCAGTGGAGCTACTTTCAGGCCAAGAAAATTCGCCAGCACACTGATGAATTATTCGCCGATCTGGCGGGTGCGATTGCGGCCCGCGACACCGAGGCAGCGGCCAAACTGCAGGAAAAAGCTCGCAGCGAGGCCGATCGCTATAAAGACGATCAGAAAGAGCTGGGAGACGAAGCTCACAAACTCGAGCAGGAATTCGCGCTGACCCACCGAAAAGCCGACCGCTTCGACCTGGGAGAGGTTTTCCTGGAAATTGCTCTGGTCATCACATCGATCACGCTACTCTCCGGCCGCCGCTTCTATTGGCACGTGGGCCTGATCATGGCAGCCGCGGGCGTCGTCATCGCCAGTACCGCGTGGTTTCTGCATTAGCAGGCGGCGGAAAAAACTAGTTTTGGATTTGTTTCAAGATTCGGTCAAAACCGCAATGTAAGTATCGCCAAATCAGCGGCCCTAACATTGTTCTTTGTGAACCTGGCCCAGAAGGCTGGGGTGGAATTGGGGTGCCGCGGAGGCCCTGGGTTTTTGTGCCCCTCGCACGAGTGGACGGCGAATATATTCCTTCCAAAAACAGGCATTCGGCGGCTCAAACCCTGACGTCAAGGTTCGCGCCGACTTCGGAATTGCCGGTGGCAGCGGCCGGAGCAATGGCTCCATTGGCAGCGGGATCGAGTTGCGTGGACGGTCCGACTGACAACGACTGAACCTCTTGCGGCAGCGGTTCTATCGTTTGGCTGGAGACCGGCACTTCATTACCTCCAAGAGTCGCGGTCACATCCTCCGAGCTTTGGCCCAGGGCGGTTGCGGGCGCAGCGGACTGCTCCGCCAGAGGGGCTTGATCGAGCTTTTTCTGGGCGAGAGATTCTTGGGTGGTCGAGAAGGTATCGTGCAGAGCTGCATCCCGAATGCTCTGGTAGTACTCCCGCAGGACGGGATGAAAATACTGAAGCTCGTGCGGTGCGTCTGGCTGAATGCCGTTCGACGACATAGCATCCTCCCGTCAGCCCACCTGCTTCCGGGAACCGGTTCTCACTTGCCAAGAGCCAGTCCGCAGGCGCATGCCGACTATTAGGATAGGTGAGATCGGTACTTCCAGCGAACAACTTTAGTTATTCGGAGGATGACGCACTTACATTGGTAATCTAACGTTGGTTACTGCTGCATTCTGGCATAGCATGCGGTAAGAGCAGAAGTCGGAGCAATTCGCGGTCACGCGGATTACTTCCGTAACCTTTTCTCGGAGCGGACGCTCGCATCACAATGAAAGCATTCAGGACGATGGATTACCAATGCTTGCCAAATGCTCCAATTCATCCTGCACCGCCTCCTTCCGCTTCCTGCATTCCGGCAGATTGTTCCACTTTGAGAAGCAGGTCCAGACGGATTGCGAAGGAACAGATCTTCGCAAGCCCGCAAATCGGGGAGAGTTCTTCTGGCTGTGCGCGGAATGCGCGGCCGAATATACGATGATCCCGGACGCGGAGCAGGTCGCTCGCGTCGTGCCGCTGGCCCGGCGGGCGTTTCGAGCAGCGTCGTAGCTTTCTCGCTGATGCAGTGTTAGTCCGGGCGTCATCGGCAATCCAAACCACTGTCTGGCTGGTTCAGGTCATGTCGATCGTTGGGGATCATGCGGCCGCACACTTACCGCGGCCGAACTGTCTCCGCCGCCTTCCTCGATCCACCAGCATTTTCCAAAATGTCAGGCAGTCACCGTGGAAGTCGAACCGGAAAGTGACGAGCCTTGCGTCTGACCGCTGTTCGTGCCGGACGACTGGAAGTCCTGCTGCAGCGTGCTGTATGCCTGTTGCGCGCTCGTCAGGTTGCCGGACTGCAGAGCCTGGCCTAATTGCTGAAAGGCCTGGCCGATGGCACTGTTTTCGCCGCCTTCGCTACCGTGATGATGATGATGATGGGTTCCCTGCGCTGCCTGGCTCTGCAAGTCTTGCTGAATGGTTGCGAAATCCTGCTGGGCTGCCGTGAGATTACCGGACTGCAGATCCTGCGAGAGCTGGTTGAAGGCTTGGGCGACCGGATTGTTGCTCTGCGATGACGACGCCGAAGAGGTTGAGTTACTCTGCGGCTGAAGGCTCTGCAAGGTCGCGAAATCCGACTGCGCCGCCGAAAGATTGCCTGATTGCAAATCCTGGCCGAGTTGCTGGAATTCCTGTTGAACTTTCTGGAAATTGCTCTGCGTGTTCTGAGTTTCGTAGTTAGAAAGATCAGTGCTGGAAATGCCGGAAACCGACAAGCTACTACCTCCAATTGAGCAGATGAGATTCTAGGGGGGAAATCGGCAGGTGCTGATAAGAACTTTAGCCTGCGGCTGCGAAAAAGTAACATTGGGCTGGTTACTTGCCGGATTCCCGGAGTCGCCCGAGGGTCGCTTATTGCTGAGGAAGATTGTTTGGTGGCGCATCGGGCTTGGGCGCAGGCTTGGGATCAGCGGGCGGCGACGAAGTCATGGCGCTTTCTGGATTCAGCAGGTGGTCGTGGCTGGGGCCTAGTCCCAGTTTGATGAGGGCGCGGGAATCGGGCGTGGTCTTGGCCTGCCATCCCTGATCGGCCTGATAGCGCTGCATGGCGGCCTGGGTGGTTGCATCCCAGGTTCCGGAGGGCTCGCCATCCATGTAGTGCTCGCGGATCAGAGCTTCCTGAATGGCGCGGGCACGGTCTCCGTCAATAGCCTGCTGGCCGCGCTTTTTGGCAGTCTTCGAGGACTTCGAACTCTTTTTTCCGTGAGTTGCGTTTTTCTGCGATGCGGAGTGAGTTGAGGTTCCAGACGGCTTGTGAGATGGCGTGTGCCTGGCGGTTGAAGACTTGGCAGCCGCTGACTTTGTTTTTGCGGTCGAGGTTTTAGAGTTCGTGGAAGTGTGCACGGGCTTTTTCGGCTTGGCGGCGGTGGAAGAAGTGTCCTGGCCCAGGGCAGGCAGGACTAGCCAGAGCAGGATCGAGACAGCCACCCGGCGCCAATGCCGAATTAGATTATTCCGACCCATCGATCGAGTTTCAGCTTTCATGTGCTTGCGTGGTGGCGGAGCGTTGCCCCAAGACAAAGGGGAGTGCCCCCGTCAACGCACGGCCAATGCCCGTTAACCTATGTGCTTTTACAAATAAAAAACCGGCGAGAGCAGCCTACCTGATCATCCCCAAAAGGGGAGGGTATGCCGGTCTCGCCGGAGTAGTCTATCGATTACGGCAGCGTTCCAGCCAGGAAAATCGTGCCGTCCTGGGTCCTTGCGCCGCGCGGACGAACGAGGAACACCACGTCCTGCCCGCTCTTCAAGGACGACTCGATCTTAGAGAAGTCCTCGGGAGAGTTCACGGGCTGCTTGTTCACTTCGAGGATCACGTCTCCGCGATTGAGGCCGAGGTCTTCGGCGAACGATCCCTGCTTGACGTCCTGCACGACGACGCCTTTACCGGTGGGAATGTTGAGCCGGTCGGCGAGATCGGGGGTGATGCCGCGAACCGTGACGCCAAACTTGCTGGCTTTCGGCTCTTCCTCACCCTGGTTTTCGTCTTCTTCACCCAGGCGCGACGCGAAGAGCTTGGAGCGGTCGGCGATGGTGACCGTCGTATCTTCCTTCTTGCCGTTGCGGATGAAGTTCAACTTGGCCTTCGAACCGGGTTTGCGGGAGGCGATGTCGGCGACCAGATCATCGCCGCTCTTCAGTTCTTTGCCGTCGACCGAGGTGATGGTGTCGCCGATCTTCAGCCCTGCCTGGTCCGCGGGGCTTCCGGAGATGACGTTGGAGACTGTGACGCCGGCTCCGTAGATGTGCGCGATCGCCGGATTGGGCTGGGCGGAAAATTCAATACCGATGGAACCACGCGCCACGCGGTGCTCAGGTCCAATCAACTGGTTATAAACCTGTGCCACGGTATTCGAAGGCATGGCGAAACCCACGCCCGCGTAGGAACTGGTCTCCGTCAAAATGGCGGTGTTGATGCCGATCACTTCGCCCGACATGTTGACGAGCGGTCCGCCGGAGTTGCCGGGATTGATGGCCGCGTCGGTCTGAATAAAGGATTGGAACTGGCGGTTGGGGACAATGTTGCGTCCCTTGGCGGAGACGATGCCGGCAGTGACGGTTTCCTGCAATCCGAAAGGACTGCCGATGGCCAGAACCCAGTCGCCGACCTGCATGCCGTCGGAGTTGCCGACCTTGGCAGCGGGCAGCGGATGATCGACTTCGATCTTGATGACGGCCAGGTCGGTCTCCTGATCCATGCCGATGAGTTTGGCGTCGTGCCCCGGCGAGGCCGGATTTTCGTCCTGCAACTTCACGCGAATTCTATCCGCCTTCTCGACCACGTGGCGGTTGGTGACGATGTAGCCCTTGGGGTCGACAATCACGCCCGAACCGAGCGATCGCTGGCGAATGCTGCCGGCATCCTGGCCACCCTGGCCGCCGAAGAACTTGTCGAAGAAATCCTGGAACGGGCTGTCGTCGCCGTTGCCCTGGTCGTCCTGATCGGGATTGGGGTGGACGGAGCGGCCGCCGCTGCGGCGATGAGGATTCTTGATGGTGGACTCGGTATTGATGTTGACCACGCTCGGTTCGAGCTGCTTGGAAATCTGCGAGAACGTGTTCGAAAGTAGCTGCGGGGCGGGAACGGTCAGGGGCGTGGCGTCGGACGACTTCTGGCCCTCTTTGCCCTTTACTCCGTAGGAAATCACGGTGCCGATCAGAATTCCCACGGTGAGTGTT
Organism: Terriglobales bacterium; assembly: GCA_049521375.1. Classification (GTDB taxonomy): domain Bacteria; phylum Acidobacteriota; class Terriglobia; order Terriglobales; family Acidobacteriaceae; genus Acidiflorens. Next base: position 21,054 of record JBEKOW010000034.1, on the reverse strand, counting down.
GCCAGAATCGTAAGGGTGTACGCCCAGCGGTTGGCCTTGAGGCGACCCCAAAAGGCGCTTGCGCGCAAATCCATTTGCTCCTCCTGATAACTGCGTAAACACTAATTATACCTTTGGACGTGGACAGGAACGGGCTTTGATGACTGCCTTCCCTATTAGACGCAGGGAACCGGCTTGGCGTTTCTACTCAGCGACTAAATACGGGGGATCGGATGTCTCAGGCATCGCTAAAGCGATGCCCTGATACGAGGCGAGTTCGACAGCTACCTAGAGTTTCAGCGTCAGCAGCGCCAGGAACAGGCCAGTATAGGCGGCGATTACGATCAGCACCATCAGCGCCGTTACATTGAGGATGTTGAATATTCCCCAAGGCTTCTCTACCGCGCCGAGCGCCAGCTTCCACATGCCGAAACTGCCAATCAGCGCGCAAAGCGGTACGACTGCGAATCCGATGGCCCGGCCGTGTTCAGTGCGCGGGAAGGCGATGAGGAAACTGACCGCGGGCAGGATGCTCATTGCCGGAATAATGGCAAGCGGAGCGCCGATCAGAAAGGCGCGTTCGCGCATGCCCATCGCGTCATCAGGAGATCTTGTCATCGGGGGATCTTGTCATCGCGATCGGGTCATCGGGCGATCAACTCTATCCGAGCATCGGGTGACCGGCCCGTCTTGGGGGCCCCTTCTTGCCGCGCGATCCTCGCCAAACAGAGTGCAAAACGCGATGGCGTCCAATCCATTTTAGATCACCCGATCGCCAGATCGCCTGATCTAGCGGGCTTCATACACCGTCTTGCCGCCCACGACCGTGCGCAGAACTTTGGTCTCCAGTATTTTGGGCGGCGGCGCCGCGGTGATATCCCGGTCGAGGACTACGAAGTCCGCGAGCATGCCGGGCTCCAGCTTGCCTTTTTGCTTTTCGGCAAATTCGGCGAAGGCGGCCCCGGTGGTGTAGGCGGCAAGAGCCTGCTCGATGGTCAACTTCTGGCCGGGATAGCTTTTCTTTCCGTCTTCACTCATGCGCGTGATCGCCGAGTACACTCCGCGAAAAGGCGTCACCGGTTCTACCGGATAATCGGTTCCGAAGGCCAGAACGACGCCCCGGCGCAGGAACTCTGCCCAGGCATACGAAGTTTCCGCGCGCTTCGGCCCGAGGCGCGACTCCGCCCAGTTCATATCGGTGAGCAGGTGGTTCGGCTGCATCGAGGCGATAACGCCCAGTTCCTTGAAACGCAAAACCTGCTGGGGCGTCGTGACCTGGGCGTGCTCGACGCGCAGGCGATAGTTTGTACCCCCGTCGACCGCCTTCACCTTCGCATCTTTGGCGGCCTTCTCGGCTCCGGCAAAGGCGTCGAGCGCCATCTGCACTCCCTTGTCGCCGATGGCGTGGAATCCGATCTGGTATCCGGCGAGGACGCGGTCACGGGTCATCGCGTTTAGCTTCTCAGGCTCATATTGCGGGATGCCGGTATTTCCGGGATCGTCACTGTAGGGCGCGAGCAGCGCGGCGGTCTTCGAGCCGAGCGAGCCATCCATAAAGCCCTTCAGCATGCCGGTATGCAGCATGGTATCGGAGGCGGGATGCGAATCGCGCTTGCGGTTCAGTTCCGAAATCGGGTTGTCGAAGGGCAGCCACTCGGAGATGCGCGCAGTTAATTTTCCGTCGGCCTCGATCTCTTGATAGATTTGGAAATCTTCCCATGAGGAATAATCCTGCGCGGAAGTGATGCCGTGGATGGCCAGGTCGTTGAGCGCCATTTCAACGGCTTCGCGGCGTTTGTCGTGCGAGGGCTTGGGGATGACCGCGCGCACCAGATCACACGCTTTCTCGCGCAGAATGCCCGTGGGCGTGCCGTCATCATCGCGATCGATCTTGCCGCCTTCAGGATCTTTGGTGGCCAGGGTGACGATGGCCAGTTTCAAGGCGAGCGTGTTGGCGACAGCGATGTGTCCATCGACACGGCCGAGGAATACCGGGTGGTCGTAGCTGACTTCGTCAACATCGAAGCGCGTGGGAAGAGTCTTGACTGGCCAGAGGGTTTCGTCCCAACCCTCGCCGACCAGCCATTCCCCGGGAGAAGCGGACTGGGCCTTGTCGCGCAGGCGCTGGCGAAATTCTTCAATAGATTTGACGCCCACCATGTCGACATTCATTTTTTCGAGGCCGGCGCTGGCGAGGTGCATGTGGGCATCGTTAAAACCGGGCATGACGAAGTGGCCGTCGAGATCGACAACTTTCGTTTCGGGCCCCTTCATCTTTGCAATCTCGGCCCGGGTGCCAACGGCGAGGATGCGATCGCCGCGCACGGCAATGGCTTCGGCGCGTGGACTGGACCCCAGCGCCGAGGACCCTATGACTCCGGTGTAGATGTTGCCATGGGTAAAGATGATTTCGGCTTTGGGCATGGGGGATTGGGTCTGGGCGCCAAGGCTCGAACAGACGGCACAAAGAAGGCCGATCGTTCGCGTGATCGATTTTGTCATTATGCTCCCCATGCTCCCCGATGATTCCGCCATGACATTTACTCTCCTGCTCCGGCCAGTGCCAGCATTGTAAGCAGAATGCGGCGGAGTCCGAGGTCGCGTCCGTGGCAGTCGAACCATTCTTGCAACGTATGAGCGCCGCCGCCGGAGCCCCCGCCGCCAATGGCGATGGCCTCGCGGCCAAGCGAGAGTGGAATGTTGGCGTCGGTGGATGCGCGCTGGATCTGCGCCGTATTTCCGAGTTGCGCGTCCACCGCGCGGATGACTTTGAGAAGCCGGGAACCCGGCGCGAGTTCGCCCGCGGGCCGATTGCCGATCTCAATCACTTCCGATTGCACGATCTGCGAGGAGCGCGAAGAGCGGGAGACGGCAGGCAGATTCTGGCTGTCGACAGCGTGATCCAGCGCAACACGCAGGGCGCGTTCGAGACGATCAATTTCCGACATCGAGGTGGAACGGAGATCGACGCGCATACTGGCCGATTCCGGAATCGAATTGACGGAGGTGCCACCGCGAATCACGCCGACATTAAAGGTGGTCTTCGGCGAGACCGGAACCGGAGTTTCACTGAGTGCGTGAATCGCGCGGCCGAGGACAATAATGGGATTGGGAGTGCCAAAGTCGCTCCATGAATGTCCGCCCGGACCTCGGGCGATTACTTCAAAACGGCGGCTGCCCAGCGCCTCCGCAACCACTGTGTCTGCCCCGGCGCCATCGACGATCACGCTGTAAGCGATGGAGTCGCGCCAGCGCGGCGTATGAAAAACATGGCGCATGCCGCGCAAATCGCCCTCGCCTTCCTCCCCCACATTTCCGATAAACAGGAACGGCAGCGCATGGTGGATCGCGGAACTATTCAGTACGCTGGCAAGAGCGAGCATGGCGGCGATTCCGGCGCCGTTATCCGAAACTCCGGGGCCATACAGGCGGGTGCCCTGCTGGCGGATGTTCAGCGGCGTAGCCGCCGGGAAAACTGTGTCGATGTGCGCGCTGAGCGCGACGTAGCGCCTTCCAGGACCGGGACGCACTCCGAAGACATTCCCCACCTCATCGATCTCGACATTGGCGAGGCCAAGTTCACGAAAACGGCTGGCGAGCCACTCCCCGCGGCTCGACTCTCCAAAGGGAGGCGCGGGCACGCGGGAGGCCTCCATCTGCCACTGCGCGAACTGCGATTCTTCGAAACGGAATCGTCCGAAGGCGGCGCGAACTTCCGGCAACCCAGCCAGTCGCGCTACTTCCTGCTGCACCGAAGGATAAACATCAGAAGCTGACACCGATCTACTACGCTCCAGTCTCGCGCGGAATCCTCCGCCCATCTTATAACGACGTGACGTTGAACGACCGGCGTGACGTTCATTTGATTTTGATAAACTTGTGCGCGATTCGCGAATCGTCTCTGCTCTTCTCTTGTCATTCGGGCCCTGGAGACTTGCCATGAACAACAATATCCTCAAGATTGCCGGCATTGTCGTCGCCCTGTTGCTGCTGATCGTGATCGCGCTCCCCTTGTTGATCAATGTCAACAACTACCGGTCCCAGATCGAATCGAACCTCAGCGCAGCGCTGGGACGGCCGGTCAAGGTCGGGAATTTGAGCCTCAGCATTCTTTCGGGCAGCGTGGAGGCGAACGAGCTGTCGATCGCGGACGATCCGAAATTCAGCAATGCTCCGTTCATCCAGGCGAAGTCTCTGAAGGTTGGGGTCGAACTGATACCGCTGATTTTCAGCAAGCAACTGAACGTCACCCACCTCTTGCTCGAGCAACCGCAGATTACACTCCTGCGCGACCGCGACGGAACCTGGAATTTCTCGTCGTTGGGTAACGGGACGGGTGGCAATAAGGCCGGGGCGCAGCCGAAGGCGCCGGAAAAAAGCAGCGGCCCGGTCGCGGGACAGAACCTCAGTGTTGGCAAACTGGAACTGAGCGACGGAGCGATCTCGATCGGATCCGTCCCGCCGCGGCGCAAGCCAGTCGTGTACGACAAAGTGAATGTCACGGTGAAGGATTTCTCATTCACCAGTACATTCCCCATCGCTGCGTCTGCCGCGCTGCCCGGAGGCGGTTCCATGAAACTGGATGGAACGGCAGGGCCGATCAATGCCACGGACACCTCGCTGACGCCCGGGCAGGTGAAGATCAATCTCAGCAAGCTCGACCTTTCGCAATCGGCTCTCGTGAACCCGGAAACAGGGATCGCGGGATTGGCGGATTTCGATGGGACGGCGAGTTCGGACGGGCATGTCGCGAAGGCCAACGGCACGCTGAAAGCGACGTTCCTGAAACTGGTGCCCAAAGGATCTGCGGCGACGCAACCGGTGCAAGTTTCGTTCACGATCGACCATGATTTGCAAAAAGAAACCGGGCAAGTCACAGATGGAAATGTCTCGATCGGCAAAGCGGGAATGAAGCTTACCGGCACGTACGACATGCACGGCGAGAACACATTGATCCACATGAAGCTCGACGGAGAAGCAATGCCGGTAGACGATCTGGAGGGCATACTCCCCGCAGTGGGCGTGGTGTTGCCAACCGGATCGCAATTGAAGGGCGGAACGCTTGCCGTGAATCTGACCGCCGACGGCCCGGTTGATAAAGTGGTGGCGACGGGATCGATCCGGATGAGCAACACTGCGCTGGCCGGGTTCAACCTGGGATCAAAGCTCTCGGCGCTGTCCTCAGTGACGGGCAAACAGGTCGGCGGCGGCAATGACACGGCCATTCAGAATCTCAGCTCCGACGTTCGCTACTCGCCGGACGGAACAAAGCTCGACAAGATTGATGTCGTTATCCCGTCGCTGGGCACGGTTACTGGCGACGGCAGCGTCAGTCCGAGCAATGAACTCGACTTCAAGATGGTGGCCAACCTGAGTGGAGGCGTGGGCGGCGGCCTTACGAAAGTTTTAGGCCACGGCTCGGGCGGCATTCCCGTGCACATCGGGGGCACGACTTCAAATCCGACGTTCACTCCCGACATGAAGGGGCTGGCGACAAACCAGTTGGAGAGCATCGTGCCGGCGGGCAAGTCGCTCGGGAACAATCTTGGCGGACTGTTCGGGAAGAAGAAATCTAACTAAGCAAAATCGCCGGTCCGGAGTCGAATCGAGTCGACGCAACCAGGCTCAACCACATGGGAATTTGTCTTCCAACTTGAACCCCTACCGTTTCAGCGGATCGCGCGCACTGTTGCTTTGGCGGGACGCGCGGCGAGAGTTTCCATGCCGTGGAGAATGGCCTCGATTACATTTTCATCCCCCACCACGGTGTTGATCATCATGTGATAGAGGCTGCGCACAGGCCAGTCTGCATTGAAGTAGTGTTTGATGAAGGCGATCCGTTCCTTGTCGACCTCGTTCACCAGTTCTTCGCATTCTTCGCGTCTCTTCCCCATGGCCACGAGGCGGCGGATCTTTTCATCGTGAGGCGCATAAGTGAAGACGCGGAAGGTGTCGTCCCGTTCGCGCAGAAAGAAAGGAGAGCCGCGGCCCACAATGACGGCATTTCCTTCGGCGGCAATGCTGCCCATGATTTCCTGGGTCAAGGCCATCATGCGGTCGGTATCGAAGGAGTGCGAGTCGGCGAAGGGCATGCGGCGTTCATAACTTCCCCGCCAGAATGCCTTGGCGAGGCGGTAGATGCGGCTATCCACGCGCTCATCGCACAGCGACACTGCCTCTTCAGCCACCTGCGCGCGCCGGGCGATCTCGGTGGTGAGTTGCTGGTCCCAGATTTTCCATCCCAGGCGGCGGGCAAGTTCACAGGCGATGGAGCCGCCTCCGCTGCCAAATTCGCGTTCCAGCGTGATGATGCGAAACATAGCGCGTTTCCTCTCGCCGACTTCCTAATGCACGACCATCCCAGATGCCTTCGCCTTCTTTATCAAGAATACGCAGGGGATCAGGCAGCCGATCACCACCCCCAGCACCCAGAAATTGTCGATATAGGCTAGCATGGTCGCTTCCCGGATCACATTTGCCTGCAGCAGGGCATAGGCATGCTGCTGAGCCGAACCTCCTCCGGAACCGGGCCCGGAACCTGAAAAAATGCCTGTCATCCCGCGGATCACAGACTGGAACTGGGGATTGGCGGCGTTCAGTTTTTCGACCAGTTGCACCTGGTGAACTTGGGCGCGGCGCGCGAGACCGGTGGCCACAAAAGAAATTCCTACGCTGCCGCCGATGTTTCGGGCGAGGTTCATCAAGCCCGACGCGGCATTGTTCTTGTCGCGTGGCAGACCCGCATACGCGGCGGTATTGATGGGCACGAACAAAAACGCGAGTCCCAACGCCTGGTAGACGCGGGCCATCACCACGGTGTGGAAATCGACTCCCAGGTCGAACCCCGTCATATGGAACAGCGAAAACGAGAGCATCGTCAAGCCAAACAGCATCAGGTAGCGCGGGCTATACCGCGAAAGCAGAAATCCCACGACAGGCATGGCCAGCATGATGGTAAAACCGCCCGGCATCAGCGCCAACCCCGATTGCTCGGCAGTGTAGCCCAGCAGCGTCTGCATGAAAAGCGGCAAAAGCAAGGTGCTGCCGAGCAGGGCAAATCCGAGCATGAACATGAGGAAGTTGGCGGCCGCAAATGTGCGGTTGCGGAACAAATGCAGGTCAATGATGGGATCCTTGTGACGCCACTCCCAGATGACGACAAAGATCAGCGAGCACACACAGACTACAGTCAGCCACAAAATGAAATTCGACTCGAACCAGTCGTCGCGCTGGCCTTTATCCAGGATCACCTGCAGGGTCCCCAGGCCAAGGGCGACGAAACCCAGACCGGTGTAATCGATATGAGTTTCGCTGAGCTTGCGGCGTTTGAAATAAGGAGGGTCCTGGATGAGGCGCGAGGTCAGTACCAGCGAGAGAATGCCGACGGGGATGTTGATGAAGAAAATCCAGCGCCAGGTAAAGTTGTCGGTGATCCAACCGCCAAGCGTGGGGCCGATCGCGGGCGCCATCACGACCGCGATGCCATAGACGGCAAATGCCATGCCGCGCTTGGCAGGCGGAAAGGTATCGGCCAGAATCGCCTGTTCGCTGGGCTGCAAGCCGCCCCCACCCGCGCCCTGCATGATGCGGAAGACAATCAGCATCGCGAGATTGGGAGCGAAGCCGCAGAGGAATGAACTGATGGTGAACAGCGCGACGCAGCCCATATAAAAATTCTTGCGCCCGATGATGGATGAGAGCCAACCGCTCAGCGGGAGCACGATCGCATTCGAGACCAGGTAGGAGGTCAGTATCCACGTGCTCTCGTCAGTGCCCGCAGAGAGACTGCCCGCGATGTGCGGCAGTGCCACATTGGCGATGCTGGTATCGAGCACCTCCATAAAGGTGGCCAGGGTCACCGTGAGAGCGATAATCCACGGATTAACCGCCGGCCGCCACTCGGCGGCCTCGTTCATCGTGATTGAGGCTGCGCTCATTGCGATGTTAGCTTCGAGCTACGGGCCGCACGCTCCGAGCGAACGGCGCATCCCGGCCCGGTACCTGCCATTCGTGGGCGGCGATTATGGAATCCCTTCATACGTAGCATGCTGATCGTGGCTCGAAGCTCGGAACTCGAAGCTCGCGGCTCGAACCTTACTTAATCCAAACCTTCGGCTCTACCGACATCCCCGGCCGCAATTCGTGCCCCTTCAACTCGCCGGGCTCAAAATCGATTTTCACCGGAATGCGCTGGACAACTTTCACATAATTGCCGGTGGCATTTTCCGGAGGCAGCAGGCTGAAGCGCGCGCCGCTCGCGCCCGCGATCGAGTCCACGTGCCCCTTGTAGGTTTTGCCGTTGGCATCGACCTCGAGGTCGGCGCGCTGGCCTGCTTTCATGTGCCGGAGTTGCGTCTCCTTGAAGTTGGCAGTGACCCAGAGATCTTCGAGGGGAATGATCTTCATCATCTCTTGGCCCACCTGGACGTTCTGGCCCACTTCCACGGTGCGGTCGCTGACCACGCCGGTAACCGGCGCGGTGATCTTGGTGTACTGCAGGTTGAGTTCCGCCTGATCGAGTTGCGCTTTTTTCTGCTGCGCATTCGCTTCGGCGCTCTGCGCTCGTGCTCGCGAAACCTGTACCAGCTGCGGACCGGTCTCGGCGTTTCGCAGATCCGCGTTCGCCTGCAGCAATTTTCCCTGGGCCTGTTCGATCTGCGCCTTGGCGGCATCGGCATTGGCGTGAGCCGCCTCCACCGTCGCGGCGCTGGCGTGCGCGTTGGCTACCGCCTGGTCGTATTGCTGTTGCGAAATCTCCTGCTTGTCGATGAGTTCCTTGTAGCGCGCCAGATCGTTCTGGGCTTTCACGTTATTGGCTTCCGCTTCGGCGGCCTGTGCTTTCGCGGCTTCGAACTGCTGGCGCGCGGCCGCGATTCCAGCCTTCGCGTTGGCGACCCCGGCCTGCGCGCTGGCCACCTGGCTCGAGGAATTCACATTCGTGATCGGGACGTTGACGCCGGAAGCCGATGCCTGCGCCTGCGCGTCCGCGTATTGCGCTTTTTCCTGCTCGAGCGCGACCTGGTAATCGGCGGGATCAATCTCCACCAGCACGGTCCCTTTTTCCACGTACTGGTTGTCTTCCACGTTCAGCTTGGTAACGTGTCCGCTCACGCGCGCGCTCACCGAGTTGATATGGCCATCGATCTGCGCGTCATCGGTCGATTCATAACTGCCAAAGTACTGCCACGCGAAAAGCCCCGCGACCAGCAAAACGAGGACCAGCAGTCCAATTGCCCATTTCGCCCGCTTGTTTCCGAGGAACACAGCCCGGCGCTTGTAGTGCGCTTCTCCGTCAGGAGGGGCGGGCTGAGGGTTGGCGGGAGCTTCAGGTTTGGGTTCGGCGACGGCAGTATTGGTCTCTTCCATAAATTACTTCCCTCTCAGGTATTCGCGCACACCCTCTTCGGCACGGCCCAGGGCGCGGGCAAATGAAACTTTGGCGAGATTATTAAGGTAAAGGCTGGAAATCAGACTTTCGTGCGCCGAGGCGACCGCTTCCTGCGCCTGGATCACTTCGAGATTGTCGGTGACCCCAGCCGCAAAACGATCGCGCGACTGAATGAGCGCCTGGTCGGCCAGATTCACAGAACTCTGCGCCACCTCAACCTGATCGGCGGACGACTTCAGGTCGAGCAAGGCATTGCGGATGTCCTGATCGACTTGTCCCTTGACGTCGGCCATCTGCGCTTGCGCCTGGCGCAGGCTGGCGTCGGCCTTCAGCACATCACTATGAACTTTGCCGCCCTGAAAGATGGGGATGTTCAACGTGCCAAAGACGGCATAAGTCGGAAGCACGCTGGCGGGCGTCGAGCCGATTTCGCCATAATTGGCGGCCACGTCGAGCGTGGGAAGATATCCGGCAAGGGCGGCGCGGTGCTCGAGTTCGGCGGCCAGCAGGCGATCCTGCGCGGCCTTGTAGTCCGAACGCAGGCTATAGGCGCGCTGCAAGCTGGTCTGAAGATCGGGGATCGGAAACGCCTCATACGGTGCTTTGTCGGCGAGCACGAACTGCTGCTCCGGAGCCAATCCGATGACGCGCGCGAGGGAAATCTGCTGCTTGGCGAAGTCGTTGGTCGCCGCGATTAATTGCTGCTGGCGCGACTGGTATTCGACTTGCGCCCGCAGTGTGTCGATCGCGGGTGCGACGCCCGCCTGCTGCTGCGCGACTGCTTTGTCGTAGAGAGCCTTCGCGGTTTCGACCTGCGCCTGCGCGGTTTCAACGCGCGCGGCGCTGGCAATCGCCTGCAAGTAGACATTGCCGGTCGCGAGCACCACCAGGTCGCGTGCGTCCTTGAGGTTGTAGCGAGTCACACTCTCGCCGACCACCGAGGAGCGGTATTTCTCGACTGCCTTCCAGTCGAGAATGCGCTGGGACGCGGAGGCCCGCACGTCGAAATAAGAAAAAGGGCCGATGACCTGCGGAGCTTTGCCGCCTCCAAAAGCCGAACTGGGAAACTTCGAGAAGCCGAGCGCGGCCAGGCTCTCTTTCTCCGCAACCTCCTGCACATCGCCGCTCACGTGAGGAAGCAGGTCGCTGAGCTGCTCCCATTTTTCTCCCCGGGCCTGGATGGTGTTGTACTCCGAAAGCAGGCCTGCAAGGTTGTGCCGCAGAGCGCGGTCGATGGCATCGCGAAACGTCAGGGAGAGCAAACCCGGGGTCGCATGCGCGTCCGGTACGCTTCCGTACACGGGATTCTGGGCTGAAGTTGGAACCTGATTTGGAAGCGAGGCGCTCGATGCGGATTGCCCCCAGAGCGCGATCGAAAATCCAAGAATTTGAAAGGTTACGATCAACCTGCGGAGGCGCCGCCCGCAACGGTTCGATTTATAGGAAGGCATGGAACGAGGACTCACTCCTTCAACTAACCGAAAATATTAAGTCTTTTGGATTCGTTTTGCCGCCCAGATGATGCAAATTGTTAAACCGTTTCATGATGAATGACTGAGCGTGTCGAAGCAGGGCTCGATGTCGATCCACAAGGGGCTTTCAGGAACGCCTCCATTTTCGCCCGCTTCGGCAAGCCGCCAACTGCTAAAATGAGCGGTATTTTTTAACGCCACGTCCCACAAAGAGGCAATCATGAGCGTACTTCGTTTGTTAGACCGGGAATCGATCACGGTTCCGCCCCACACCACCGTAGCCGGTGCCATCCAGATTATGCTGGATCGCCGCGTGGGATCTGTCGTGGTGGTGGAATCCCGGAAAGTACTCGGCATCTTCACCGAGCGCGATGTGCTGAGAAAGCTGGCCTTGAGCGGCCGCGATCCCAACACTATTCCGGTGTCCGAGTTGATGACCGCCCCGGTGATAACCGTTGACCCGAAAATTCAGCCCACCGAGGCTCTGGGCATGATGATCGAGCATCATTTCCGCCATCTGCCGGTCGTCGATGACCGGGGCCGGCTGCGCGGAGTCCTTTCCATTCGGAACCTGCTGCAGGAGATGATGGAAAAGTATCGCCACCAGCTGCACTCGCTGGAGCAATACGTCATCAGCGAAGAGCCAGGCGCGACCAAAGCCAGGGGCTAAAGGGCCTTGGACGTCTCGAAGAATTGCCCTTGCGCGGCGTCGTGCTGATTTGCTGAAACAGCGGCTCCTGCGGCGCGAAGACCATTGTGGTCCCTGTCACTCCTCGCCGGACGTTCGTCCGGCGTCCGCCAGCCAGCGCATGGTGCCTGGTGGTGACCTTGGTCATCTTGTGAAAGCGCGCACCAAAGGGCAAGCTAAAACGGGCTTGAGTACTTCCCCCGGCCGTCGAACATCGGGGAAGTCGTCTGCATGAGCAAACTTACGAAACCATCGGGGGAAGGCTCGGATTGGACGCGGCTGCTCACCGATCCCGATCTTGTTACCCACCTGCCCACCTTGCTCCAGACCTATCGCGAAGTGGCTCCCGAAAAGCGCGAGGCCGCGCTATTGCAGGCCATGAAGGAAATCAAGCAAGCCTCCCTCCGCGCGCGGGAAGGCAAGGGAAAGAAGACCGCTGCCACGACCGTTCCGCGGACCCGCCTGCACACTCCCGAGCCCGTGACACAGACGCCCCCCTTCGAGCCGGTCCTATTCGCACCGGCCACCACCGGGGACCGCCGCAGTTCCGCGCGCATCAAGTGCTGCGTCGCGGTGGAAATTCATGTTGAAGGCGTCAAAGAGCCGGTTTGGGGTAATCTTTCCAATGTGAGCCGCGGAGGCTGCCTGGTGGAAACCGCCACCGCCGTCCCTCCCAACAAGGCCCTCGAAATCGGATTGTGGCTCGGGAGCGGCAAGATCTGGGTAAAAGGCGTCGTCATTAATGGAGTCGCGACGCGCGTCACCTCCTCGTACGGGACCCGTGTGAAGTTCTCGCAGGCGGAACTTTCGGAAAAAGAACACGTACGCGAGTTCCTGAAGTTCGTCGAGAGTGCGACCCGCAAGTCGCACAGCGCAAACCTCTACGTCGCCAAGCTCAAGGCCTGACGCGCCTGCCCTCCCGCCATTTCTTTCCGCAACTTTCCCCCCGCTCGGGGTTCATTGATAATGAGGCATATCCGGATGGCACCGGCATCCCGCAAACTTGAGCTTCTCGCCACGGCTGCAATCGTCGCCGCTCTGGCCACAACCCAGTTTGCCTTCAGCAGGAAAGAAAAGCCGCCCGGGGCGATGGATGAGCACAAACGCGCCGTGCATGCCCTCAACCGCCTGACCTTGGGCCCTCGCCCCGGCGATGTCGACCGGGTCGCGCAAATCGGTGTCGACAAGTGGATCGAGCAGCAGCTTCACCCCGAAAAGATCGACGATTCGGCCCTCGATGCCCGGCTCGCTTCTTTCCGAACGCTGCGTATGAACACCCGCGAGATCGTCGAAAATTTTCCGAACAATGAAATCATCAAGCAGATCGCGGATGGCAAAGCGTCCATGCCGCGCGACCCTGCCAAGCGTGCCATCTACGAGGCCCAGCTTGAGCGCTACGAGAACAAGCAGGACCGCAAGGCGGCGGCTCAGACGAAGAGCTCGGACAAGTCCACAACTGCCAATCAGGATATTGATTCCGGCGCTAGCCCGGTGCTGTCGGATGCCAGCTACCAGCATCGCCGCGAAGAAATGCAGGCCGCGAACATCAAGCTGCTGGAATTGCTTGATCTCCCTCCCGACCAGCGCATGAAAGAAATTCTCAATCTAAGTCCCGAAGAGCAGCGCATGATCGCCAACCGGGCCAAAGGTCCCAAGTCGGATGCGCTAATGGGCGGTCTCAACGGCCAGCAGAAAGAAACGCTGCAGGCCCTCAAGAATCCCGAACAGGTCGTGGTAGACGAACTGATGCAGGCCAAGGTGCTGCGCGCCGCCTATAGTGATCGCCAGCTCGATGAAGTGATGACCGACTTCTGGTTCAACCACTTTAATATTTTTATCAATAAGGGAGCAGACCGCTTTCTGGTGACCAGCTACGAGCGCGACGCCATCCGTCCGCACGTGCTGGGCAAGTTCGAGGATCTGCTGGTGGCGACCGCGCAGAGTGCGGCCATGATGTTTTATCTCGACAACTGGCTGAGCGTGGGGCCGCATTCCGATGTGGTGCTCAACATCGCGGCGAATGCGCGCGACCGCCGCGGACGCCTGGTGCGCCCGCCCGGCAAAGGCAAGCCGAAGCAGGCCAGCGGACTGAACGAAAATTACGGCCGTGAGTTGATGGAGCTGCACACCCTGAGCGTGAATGGCGGCTATTCGCAAAAAGACGTCACCGAAGTGGCCAAGGTTTTCACCGGCTGGACGATCGAGCGGCCGAACCAGGGTGGAGGCTTCAAGTTTGAGCCGCGCATGCATGAACCCGGCGACAAGATGGTCATGGGGCACCGCATCAAGCAAAATGGCGAGAAAGAAGGCCGCGAGGTTCTGCGCCTGCTGGCGCACAATCCGCACACCGCGCACTTCATCTCGCAAAAGCTCGCCATGCGGTTTGTCTCCGACGATCCTCCGCCCGCGCTCGTGGATCGCATGACGCAAACCTTCCTGAAGAAAGATGGAGACATCCGCGAAGTTCTGCGCACCATGTTCAAGTCGCCCGAATTCTGGGCGCCGCAAACCTACCGCGCCAAGGTGAAAACGCCCTTTGAGTTTGTCGTCTCTGCGGTGCGCGCGAGCGGCGCTCAAGTGGACGATGCGCGCCAACTCGTCGGCACGCTCAATAACATGGGCATGGTGCCCTATGGCATGATGCCGCCAACGGGCTATTCGATGAAGGCCGATACGTGGGTAAACTCCTCCGCGCTGCTGGGACGCATGAATTTCGCGTTGGGGCTGGCGAGCGGCAAAGTACACGGAGTGTCGGTCGACGCCGCGCAGTTAGGGCAAGGCGCGACCGGCGCGGAGCAGGCGCTGGCGCGGCTGGAAGATACTCTGCTCGCAGGCGACATCTCGAAGCAAACGCACGATACCATCAGCAAGCAACTCGAAGACCCGAAGATCACCCAGCGGCGACTGGATGATCCTTCGCGCCCGCCAAACGTGGGCGCGATCGCGGGATTAATACTGGGCTCGCCGGAGTTTCAGAAAAGATAGCTCGTAGCTTCTAGCTACTAGCTTCTGGCGAGCCAGCGGTGGCGGCGCCTTTGGCCCGTGATTCGGCCAGGTTTTGGTGTTGTTTTTCAGTTTTGGTTTCTGGTTTTGCTCGCTAGCCGCTAGAAGCTAGCAGCTAAAAGCTGAGGTCCAACATGTCAATTACCCGCAGAATTTTCCTCCGCAATGGTGCCCTGGCCGCGGTCGGCACGACCGCGCTGCCGAGCTTTCTCGCGCGCGCGGCCTTTGGCGCCGTCGATTCCGGCACGCGCACCAAACGCCTCGTCGTAATCTTCCAGCGTGGAGCGGCCGACGGGCTCAACATCGTCGTCCCGCACGGCGAGCCGGCCTACTACGCGATACGTCCGACCATCAACATTCCGCGTAAGTCCGTGCTCGATCTCGACGGCTTTTTCGGATTGCATCCGGCGATGGCGTCGTTCGAGCCTCTGTGGCGGCAGAAGCACCTCGCGATCGTGCATGCCGCAGGATCACCCGACCCTACGCGCTCGCACTTCGACGCGCAGGATTTCATGGAGTCGGGCACTCCCGGCATCAAAGCCACCGAGGATGGATGGCTGAACCGCGCGCTCCACGAGCTTCCAGCCAGATCGATGAGCAGCAAAGGCTCGCTCGCTACAACGGCGCTCGGCACGTCAGCTGACCCGTCCGCCTTCCGAGCAATTGCCCTCGGACCATCGCTGCCCCGCATTCTCTCCGGCAAAGAGCCTGCGATTGCGCTCAACAACCTGAATGATTTTTCAGTGGGTGGAGCAAATCCGAAAGCGGCGCCGATTTCGAACACTTTCGAAGCGATGTACGCACATTCCGTCGACGCGGTCCTCCACGGCACCGGACAGGAAACTTTCGACGCGGTGAAGATGCTGAAGGCCGCCGACCCGGCCAAATACACGCCAGCCGCAGCCGCGAATTACCCCAAAGGACGCTTCGGCGATAGCCTGCGCCAGCTGGCGCAACTCATTAAGGCAAACCTCGGCGTGCAGGTGGCCTTCGCCGATATCGGAGGCTGGGATCATCACGTCAACGAAGGCAACACGCAAGGCCAAATCGCAAACGTGCTAGGAGACTTCTCGCAGTCGATTGCCGCTTTCTGGACCGACCTCGGCGACCTCGGGGAAGACACGGTCGTAGTAACGATGTCCGAATTCGGACGCACCGCCCGCGAAAACGGCAACCGCGGCACCGACCACGGCCATGCCAACGTGATGTTCGTTTTGGGCGGTCCAGTGCGCGGCGGCCGAGTCTATGGATCAATCGCAGTTATACGAAGGACGCGACCTCGCCGTAACCACCGACTTCCGCCTCGTGCTCTGCGAAGCGGTTTCGCAGTACCTGGGAAATCACGATTTGAAGGATGTGTTTCCTGGATTTGAACAATCCCGGCAGTCCCTGAAATTATTGGGCTAGTTCAAACCAACATCCACAGGCCCGCTGTTAAGATTTGGAGATGAAGTGCGCATCCGCAAGGCCATTGTTTCCAGAAACCACGATTATTGTTAGCCCAGGCCCAATCAAGGAGTGCCTCAACGAGGGCGCAGTCCCTTGCTCATCCTGTAAGCGGCTCTTCTGCCTGAGCCATAGCCCGGAGCCGTGCAGCGAATGCGGCCGCGCCTTTTGCACAGAGTGTGCATTCAACCACAGGAACGATAACACAGCCCACAGCGGCGCTCCCGTCCAACACTGACAGTCATCTGATGCCCGTTGAAACGTCAACTAACATCCGCGTACTATCCAGCTAGTCATGGCCGAGCCGATCACTATCACCGGTTTGTTGGCGATGTATGGTGCCGTCCTTTCAAGTATCGGATTGGGTTGGAATCTTTACCGGGACTTGCAGGATAAGGCGCGGCTGAAGGTCGAGATTCACATTCGTCGGATTGCGCGCAGCCCGGATGGGAAGTTGTATCAAGTGAGGCCTGACTTACGCGTCGAAGGGGCAAGTGAAAAACTCTTCGTCGTTGCAAACGTTACTAACGTTGGCCGCCGGCCAGTCAGGTGGACGGGCTGGGGCGGGGAGTATCATAGGCCTCACGAGCGTGGAGGCACCTCGTTTATCATCCAGCCGACCGTGCTGCCGAGAATGCTGAAGGAAGGTGAGTCGGCCTCCGAAATGACCGACGACCTGAAGGCAGCTAGCCTCGACGTAAAGAGGCTATTCATCTATGACGCCACCGGGAAAAACTGGTACGTATCGAGACGGGCATTAAGAAAGCTCCAGAAGGAGTGGCGCGAATTTCAACAATCGGTCCCCGATACGGAGTGAGGAAGCTGAAAGAACGAGGTTCACATCTCGATCAGCACATCCCCGCCCTCAATCTTCACCGGATACACCGCAACCCTCGCCCCCGGTGCTTGCGCCTGCCCCGTCTTCGGGTCCCATGCCCAGCCGTGCCAAGGGCAGATCACCTTGCCGCCTTCGATTACTCCCTGGCCAAGCGGCCCTCCGCGGTGGAGGCAGACGTTTTCCATCGCAGAGATCTCACCGTTCACGTTGGCGACGCACACAAGTTTGTCACCGCATGGGATTTCTTTTGCTTCGTTGACGGCGGGGAGTTCGGATTGGGTGGCGATCTTGATGAACATGTCGTTGGTCGTCAGTCGTTGGTCGTCGGGAAAACCCCAACCATCGTAGCGCTTTTGGGTCGCCCGCGACTGACGACCAGCGACCAACGACTATTTCGGCTGCATCGTCTGCGCGACCATCACTTGCCGCTTGAAATTCTCCATCATGCTCTCGTCAAGCCGCACTTCGGTCGGTTTCTTCGCCAGCGTCATGGTGTCAATCTTGTCCTGCAGTTTGAGCAGCGCGTAGAAAAGATTCTCGGGCCGCGGCGGGCAACCGATTACGTAAACATCCACCGGCACGATCCGATCGACCCCCTGCAACACCGCATAAGTATTGAACGGACCGCCCACTGACGAGCAGGCTCCCATGGAGATGACCCACTTCGGCTCCGGCATCTGCTCGTAGATGCGCTTCACCACCGGCGCCATCTTCAGCGTTACCGTACCCGAGACGATCATCAGGTCCGACTGGCGCGGGCTGGGGCGGAACACTTCCGAGCCGAAGCGCGCAATATCGAAACGTGCGGTGGAGGATGCGATCATCTCGATGGCGCAGCACGCCAGGCCAAACGTCATCGGCCAGAGCGCCGACTTGCGCGCCCAGTTAAAGACGTAGTCCACCGTCGAGATCATGAAATTCTTTTCGAACTTGTTCTGCAGCCAGCTCATGGGCCCTCTCGCGCTACAGGATACCTGAAGATCATACGCCTGGGGAGTGATTCAGATCACGGAAAGAAGCCGCGAGCCACGAGCTTAGAGCCGCGAGCAAGCAAACCCCAAACCGACGCGGATGAACCAGACGGCACAAGACGAGCTATGCGGCACAAAAGGTTCATGCCGAATTTGGAAGGTCGACAGCCACCGCTCGCACATCGCAGTCCGCTCACGGCTGGAAGCTCGCGGCTCCTAATAAATCGTATACGCCGGCGCGGAATTCCGCACATCCGGCTTCGACGCCATCAGCAGCAACGCGCCCACTCGCTTGAATGCTTTTAAGTCGTCGAGCGAGTGGAACGACGTCGTCTGGTAATTCTCCGGAGTGGGCGTGTCGTCGGGAATCTGCGCGTATTCGATTTTTGCAAACGCATGCGCCTTGAGCAACGCGACGTACTCCTCGGCCGAGCGCACATGCACCGGAACCTTGAGCTTCGGCACCCACTGCAGCGAATAGGGATTATCCCGATAAAGATTGATCAGGATGAAAAGCCGTCCATGCGGCGCCATCACGCGAAACAGTTCGCCCAGAGCCCGGTCCTGATCGGGATAGTAATAAAACGATTCGACCGAGAGCACCTTGTCGAAAAAATTCTCTTCCCATGGAATCTGCGTAGCCGACCCCTGCACGAACATCACGTTGTCGAAATCCTTCGAAGCAGCGCGGGCATGGCGAATCATCTCGTCGGCGACGTCGACGCCCACCACCTGGCCAAATCCCTGCGGCCCTTCGGAGACGATGCGCGCAAGCAGGCGCGTCGCCCAGCCCGACCCGCATCCGAGATCCAGCACCCGCTCGCCCGGACGTAGGTCCATGCGGCGCAGCGTCTTCTCGGTGATGTCGAGGTGATGGTTCTCCATTTTCGGGCCTTCGCCCTGTTCGGCCCAACGGTTGAATTCCTGTTGCAGGCGTTCATCGGGAGATGGCGCGGGTGACGGAGATTTTTCGGTCGGCATATGGGCTCAGGCTACCAGTTTCGGGTGGTCAATTGTAAGCGGTGCAGGGGCTTTACGATCCAGATCTCACGCTGCCGATTGGACGCTGCTTCACTCCAGCATCTCGCCCTGAAGCAGCTTCTGCCCGCCCAGCGCGATATAAAAGCTCCACGCAGCCAGAGCCAGAATGCCAACCGGAACGATCATCGCATTCGGGGCATACCAGCGCGAAAAATCGAACGTGGCCGGAAGATTCATCATGATGTTGGCGACGAACACGGCCACCGCCAGCGTCACCAGCCCGAAGCGCACCAGCGCGAAGGCGGCAATTCCGTAGATAAAAATCCCGCTGGCAACTTCCATTGCCGGATGAGGACTCCCCAGAGCCTTGAGTGTGACAAACAGGGCGACAAACGCAAGGGCCGCAGCCCAGGGCTTGCGCAGCAGGTAGCGGAACACGATCAGGATCAGAAAGAAGAGTAACGTCCCCTGGATCCCACCGGGCAGTTGCACAATGCACGCGCCGAGAGTGCGGCGCAGGCCAAGAAGGTAATCGACGGAAAGCAGTTCGGGCGAAACCCCGAAGTGGGCGACGCTAAAAGTCAGCCGAATCTGATAAATCAGAACCCATGTCAATGCGAGCATGACGCCGAAGAGAATGTCGCGTCCAACGAGCGGATCGCGGACCTGGCCGCTGACCAACCGCGTCCAGGAGATGATGGTCTGGGGCCAGAGTTTCCGGACGTAGGGTTCTAGCGCGATATAAAGCAGCCACGACATCCCCGCCATGAAAAGTGCGGTACTGACCGCGATCGCAAAAAATCCAACCACTCCCATGTCAGCAACGAAGTGGCTATAGCATACCCAAATCGCCATTTGCAGCAGGAACACGAATCGGGCGAGCCGGAAGGCGCCCCGGCGGTCCCCTTTGCCCTGCTTGTACTGTCGGCGCGCCAGCGCGGATGCGCCCACGAGTACGGTCAGAAACGTGATCAACTCGGCCACCTGACCGGCTTTTCTGCCCGGCGTGTCGTCGAGAGGACGCAGCCGCTCTGGCCGGGTCCACGGACCGATCAGGCGAAAAAAGACTGGCTTGCCGTGCCACGCGCCTGCTTCGACGCGCAACGGACGCCGACTGCCCGGCCACTTGCCGGTCCACGCCGCGCGAGTATCGGAATTGGCGAGCGAAGTCCACTGGGGATCCGCCGACTGAAATTGTGCGCGATCGAGGCCGGCGGCCGTAAACAGAGGATTCCAGTCCACCGGCTTCGCCGGGGCAGCAGTGTCTTCCATTTCAGCGGGCAGCGACTGGAAATAAATCAGCTTCCCGCCGGGGTCGAGCATGACGTTGATCATGCCGGAGAGCGTGGTCGCGGGCTCTGCCGAAAAGTGAAGCGCAGGATCGGCGGTTCCTCCGCCAGAACTTTATTCCAGTCAGCGGGCGGCTTATCGTTCTTCTCCGCCCAGCGTTGGAAATCCTCGTCCCAGTCGAAATCGATGGCTTGGTCGACGGCCTTGGGATCGTATCCCAGCAGCGCCACAACATCGTGCGCCTTTTGCGCAAGCACTTCGGGAGAGAGATCGAGCGGAATCCTGGCCAACGCGTCGGCGCGAACGATCAGGATTAGCGACGCCACCATCCCGAGGACACATGCCCCCAGGCAAAGCATCGCGAGCTTCGGCTTCATGCCTTCGGTCTGGCCGGCAGCAGCGACCATTTGCGGCGAAGGAGTTTCCCCAGCGGCCAGCGCCGCCGCCAGCGGGTCTCCGCCGGGCAGCGCTGCGGCGACTGCGAGCGCGTTGGCTGGACGGTTCGCCGGCTCCACTTCAAGGCAGCGCAGGATGACGCGCTCCACGAGCGGATCGAGATCCTTGACGAAAGACGACGGCCGGCTGATCGCGCCCGTTGCGCGCGACTGAACCAGCTCGGAAAGATTTTCCGCGCTGAAAGCGCGCTTCCCGGTAAAGAGTTCGTACAGCACGAGGCCGAGCGCGTAGAGGTCGCTTTTCTCGGTGACCTCTTTGCCCGCGAGTTGTTCGGGCGCCATGTAAGCGGGCGTTCCGCTGCGCACCTCGGCGCCGGGCACCTGGTTGGTCAGGGCGGCGAGGCCAAAGTCGGTGATGATCGCCTGGCCTCGTCCATCGAGCATGATATTGGCGGGCTTGAGATCGCGATGAAGAACGCCCTTGGCGTGAGCTGCGGCCAGACCTGCGCACAGCTGGCGCGCGATCTCGACGGCCTTGTCGTTCGGCAGGCGGCCGATGCGGCGCAGGAGCGAAGCGAGATCCTCGCCATCCACGTACTCCAT